>CALLDA010000089.1 GCA_937998635.1 uncultured Pseudomonadales bacterium | reverse complement strand
GGGTGACACCGCCCATAATCAATGAGCGGGCGAAACCTTCTCCGGCTGCGGCGAAATTGCCGATATGGTTGAACATATAATTATTCACCGAGTTACGGGTACCCCAGCCACTGCCGCCGGAGTGAACGGTGACGGCGACTTTTAGCTCCCGACATTTTGCCCAGAAGGGGTCGTAGTCGTAGGCGGACTCAAAAGCCAGTGTGTCGATCCAGGTGGCATAAGGGCTGGCGGCCGATGCAATGCGGGCGGCTTCGGCAATGGGCCGCTGAATCAGGCTGGGGATCATCACGGCCTTTAGCCCGAGTGTGTTGACGGCGTATTCCAGCTCTTCGATACCTTCTTGCGGTGTGGTGAGAGGGATCACCGCTACCGGCGTCATACGACTGGCATAGCTGCTGAACAGTTCGGCATGATAGGTATTGAGTGCGCGGCAACAGGCCCGGCGTACATCCTCAGAGGGATCACCAGGAAAGATAAGACCCAGCGTGGGATAAGCCATAGCGAAGTCGATACCCAGTTCATCGAGCCTGGAATTAAGCAGGCGCGGCAGCATGGCGGTGGCGCGATCTAAGGTATTGGCCGTCGGCAGCGCCCACCAGGGCGTGCGGGTGCGTTGTTTATCGATGCGCTCCTGAACGCTTAGCTTGTACCAGTTGACCTGGCGTTTAGCGAAGCGCTCGGCAATCTCGGGGCCACCAATATCTTTCAGGTAATCGAGAAATACCGGGGTGAATTCAATTACATGGCCATCGGCATCAATCACTGGATGATCGAGTTTGTTTTTGATTTGTTCAACGCTGAGCGGGGCTGTCATGGACATACTCGGTAACAATAGATAGAGCATTGTACAAAGTTTGCGGGGGCTATTAACACGAGAAGCGCCCCACACCTGAGAATATTTCGACTTGAGCCTGGACTGTTTTTAACCACAAACTAACAAAGTTCGGCGACGTTAGAGGCCATTGATAACGCCAGCCAGTCGTTTAACGCCTTCGGTCAACAAGGTCGGATTGGAATGGCTAAAATTTAGCCGAATCTTATTGCTCCTTTTTGAACTTTGCTCTGGATAAAACACACTGCCAGGAACAATAGCGATGTTGTTGTCGAGAGCCCGTGCGGCGATTAGGTCGGAATCAATATTGTTGACGCTGAGCCACAGAAACATACCGCCTTCGGGCATGGAAAAGCTCATTTGATCACCCAGCTGATCTGCCAGCGCTTTTGCCAGGGTATCCCTGCAGTGGTGGTAGTCCTGCCGTACCTTCAATAGATGTTCCGTATAAAAAGGCTCCTGCAAGCAGGCTAAAAGCAGTCGTTGACAGAAGGTCGAGCTGTGTAGATCCGTGGTCTGTTTAACAACAGCAATATCGCTAATGACGGATTCGCTGGCCTTCGAACCAGCACATAAATACCCTAGTCGCAGCCCTGGTGCCGTCACCTTGGAAAAAGAGCCAATATGGAAAACCCCCTCAGGCGACAGTTGATACAAACTGGGCAGGGTTTCGCCGCTATAGCGCAATGCGCGATAAGGCGCATCTTCGACAATGGTGACCTGATATTTTTTTGCAAGACTGGTCACCTCATGGCGGACGCTTATCGACCAGCAACACCCTGTGGGGTTATGAAAATCGGGCACCGCATAAAATAATTTGGGCTGCTGCTTAAAGGCTGCCTCCAATTGCTGGAGATTGGGGCCAGTAGATTCCTGATCGACGGGGATAATACTGGCTCGGGCAAGATTAAATACCTGTAATGCGCCGGGATAAGCGGGGGCTTCGACCACTACTTTGTCACCAGCCTTGAGTAGGGTGCGGGCGACGAGATCCATGGCTTGCTGGGCACCATTGGTGATCAATATTTGATTGATATCTGTGTGAGTGGGGGTGCTGGATTCCGCGTTAAGTGGCTCAATATTCAATGATTCGGCAATCCAGTGCCGAAGCTCAGGCTCTCCTTCTGTGGTCGAGTACTGAAGGGCTGTAGGATCATCCAGAATGATAGACACCGCTTCGCGCATTCGCTCGGTGGGGAAGCTACTGGTGGCAGGCAATCCGCCGGCCAGGGAAATCATTTCAGCGCTGGTCGCTGCCTGAAGAATTTCGCGAATATAGGAGGGCTGTACTAAATTTTCTGGCTGTGAGTTGCGCATTATTTATTCCCGGCATCTAGCCTATTAACAGAGATCCATCAATGAAGATCGATCAACGAAGGGAGCAAATCTTAGTGTTTGCCGCAGTGACCCGCTTAAGCATATGTGCGCGATGTTTTGCTGATATGTGCGTTATGCGCCTGATGGAATGTCACAGCGAGCAGAAACGCTGGCGATTTTGCTAGACTGCTGATTATGAATAACGCGACAAAACAACAACAAAAATTGCGTATCAACGAAGCGCTCTACGCCATCCATCGGGACTTGTCCTATGCCTGGACGGCGGAACCATTGGCAGCGCAGGCGGCTTACTCGACGCATCACTTTCATCGTGTTTTTAAAGCCGTTACTGGAGAAAATTTAAATACCTATATACGTAGAACCCGCCTGGAGCGGGCAGCAAATATGTTGATTTTTCATGCCGATCTCTCTGCCACAGAAATTGCCCAACGTTGCGGTTTTTTGTCCTCCTCGAATTTCACTGATCGCTTTAAAGCGTGGTTTGGTGAAACACCGACCCGTTGGCGGGACGGCGGTTATCGAGATTTTGAAGCTCAAATCGCGCAACAGCATGATGACGCTGAACTCAGCGAACAATTGCGCAAAGCACGATCAAAAGCGCTACCCAGGGTGCTTATGCAGAGGCGCGAGCCGGTACGGGTGGCTTATGTCCGGCATCAGGGGTATGACCGATCCATCAGTTATGCCTGGCAGCGTTTGCAGGAATGGGTGGAGCAAGAAGGGCTGGCCTGGGACGCTGAACAAATGATCGGCTTGTACCATTCAAACCCCAACATCGTACCCCTGGCGCAGTGCCGTTACGTGGCTTGTATTTCGGTGCCCGATACCACCTGGCGACGGCAGGATATCGGCATCATGACCATTCCTGGTGGCCTCCACGCCCAGGTTCATATTGAGGGATACTACGGCGAGCTGCTGCCGGTATTGCATCAGCTATTTTATGAATGGCTACCCGGCAGCGCCTACAAAATGGCCTTAACACCGGCGTTTGCCTGCTATCAGCGCAATCAGTTTTTGACTACCGACGAGCGCTTTGAGCTGGATCTTTGTTTGCCTGTTAAAACAGTCTAGCCACTGTTTGCTTAATAGCCGTACTTTACAGTCAGATCGCACCGAGATCGGCGCGATTGACAGATACTGGTAGGGGCCTCGGGTATGTAATTTAGGTGTGGGTTTCGTAGCTGCTCGTGTTGAGTAAGGCTTTCTAGCGGGTGAAGTTCTCCCCTGTTCGAGACGAGGGCGTCATGAATGACTGAGTTAGATTTTTCAAAAGGACTCTGTATCGAGGATCAAGGTGCTGGTATACCGGGGATATCGATTAAAGGCGAAAAAACAATAAAAATGTTATTTGAATTATCCAGCAAAGAATGCTTATATTTTTGCACATAAAATCAATTAGATAGTGCCTTATCCATATCTATACGAATACAGGGATAAGAATACAGGAGGCCCACCATGCCCACTCAAACGTTTCCACCCATGAGTAAAAATTTCGCCAGTTTCGATTGTGATGCCCATGTTGTTGAGTCCGCGTTGACCTGGGAGCGGGCGGAGGACAGCCTGACAAAGGATGAATTAGCCGTCATTAAAAACTCTATTTGGTACGATAAAGCGACCGGCCAAATGACGGTGAATGGCACCACGGGCGCGGGTGTTTCTGGGGTATCTGCAGCCCCAGGGATGATTAATATTGGCTCGGTGGCTGGCCCTGGCATGAAACATCCTATTCAAAGAGCCTTTCATGTGCGTAATTTAAGGCCTGAGACGGCGCTGACCCAGGAGCAGTCCTCTTATATCGATCACCGGGGTGCCTATGAACCCAAAGCTCGGCTAAAAGATATGGATACTCAGGGGATCGACCAGGTGATGATAATTCCATCAGATATTGATACCTACCCCTGGATACAGGACGGTCGCGGTGCTGCGGCCTTGTGTAAAGTCTATAACGACTGGGCCTGGGAGTATTGCCAGGAAGACCCGGAGCGCTTATTTTTTGCCGCATTACTGCCTCTTCAGGATCCTCGATCAGCGATCCGTGAGTTGTATCGAGTGGCAGACAGAGGTTGTCGCGTAGGCCTGGTGCGGCCTATCGATGCCATGGGTAATTACCCCCTGCAGCCTAAGTACGATGGTTTATGGCGGGCCATGCAGGAGACCGGTGTGGTCTATGGCATGCACCCTTTTCCTGCTTTTGGTTCACTCAAGCCAGCGGGATATACCGAGCAGCATTCCGCTTCAGAGTTGATTAATAAGGCAATGGTGTCGGCCAGTATTCCCCATTCATTCCTTACCAACGTACAAAACTTCCAGGCCGAGGCCTCATTGTGGGTGGTGGCGGCACTGTTCTCAGGTCTTTTTGAGCGTTTTCCTGGATTGAATGGGGCTGTTTTTGAGGCCTCATCGACCTGGTTGAGCTTTGTTCTTGACGAATGTGATAAATTTTACAAGCTGTATTGCAACGAGCGCACCATGCGCCCGCTCAAACAATTACCAAGCGAGACTTTCTTTGAGCACTGTGTAACGGGTTTTGAGGGGGATGAGGCACCGCCTTCACGGATGCCTGAGTTTTATGAGGACATCCTGGTCTGGTCGTCCGATGTTTATCACCACGACGGTGATGATGTTTGGCGGGCCCTGGAAACCATGCATAAAAGCAATTTATCGGAAGAGCGTCAGGCCAAGTTTTTAGGTGGTAACGCACGGCGGATTTATAATATTCCCGAACCGCGCACGTTTATACGGGATCGTGTTACGGAGATAGAGCGCCCGGACTGGTGGCCAGGCCAGGAGGAAATAGATTTTGCCATGCGGGCCGAGTCAAGTGTGTTTCCTTCATCACCGGCGCTTAATGCCGCAAAGAAATCCAGAGGCTCTACATCAGGTGCTTCGTCATCGACGGGACGCAATGCCCAACTGGTGGCTAGGAGTGCAGAGTAATATTATCAAACCGCAGCCGATCAAACAATTAAAAGGCCCTAATTAAGTGATACTGTCTGGGCCGTGGGTCGCTTAGTGCAAGCTGACCACCTGCCTCAACTCGTAGGCGCACATTTGAGCATGTGTTTATAGCCCTCGTGGTTAGAGAGAAAACTATCACTCCTCCTCAAAATTTAAGCGCATGGACATGTCGATGGAACTATCAAAACTGAAAGATAAAGTATGTAAGGAAAGTGATATTTTTGAAGAAATACTAGCTCTCGATGGCAAAAACATTCTTGAGCTCGGCTGCGGCAAAGCCCAGATGACTCGCCTGATAGCCACCAATGGCCATGATCGAAAAGTCACGGCAACAGAAGTAGACGAAATCCAGCATAGTAAAAATATTTTGATTGAGGATATTCCCAATACCACGTTTCTGATAGCCGGTAGTGAAGATATTCCGTTTAATGATGATACGTTTGATGTCGTTTTCATGTTTAAGTCCCTCCATCATGTGCCAGTGGAGCTTATGGATGAAGCTTTGAGAGAGGTGAAAAGGGTCTTGAAGCCTGGCGGAATGGTTTATATATCTGAACCGATTTTTGAAGGTGACTTCAATGAGGTATTACGTCTTTTTCATGACGAGGAAATGGTTAGGACAGCGGCCTATAA
>CALLDA010000088.1 GCA_937998635.1 uncultured Pseudomonadales bacterium | reverse complement strand
GACCAGTTCAACACCGGCATTTACCACAAAATTATCGATCTCAGTATCGAGCCAGCCAAGATTAACAAACACCTGGAGCTGACCAGTCAATTGCCAAAGTGACTCGAACTCAAGGCCAAAATTGTCACCGCTGGCGGCATTATCAATATAGCCTACACATAAAGGCCCTTCGTTGTACCAGCCTTTTAACTGGATATCGTCACGATCCATAAAAAACCCAGCAACTCGAACTTGCAAGGTGTCATCCAGGTAAAAGCCCTTTAAACCGAGTTCATAATTAAGCAGGGTTTCGGTATCGAACTCCAGGCGCTGTTCAAGAAAGCTTGTTATCGAAGAGGAAAAACCATTGCTCTCAGCCCGCCCCACGGCCTCACCATTAACACCACCAGCCTTGTAGCCACGAGACACCAGCCCGTAGACCATGGTGTTGCTGTCGAGCTGATATTCAAGGCTGAGCTGACCACCCCAAAGATCCTCATCCGGGGAGGCTTTAACTGCACGACTGTCCTGATAGTCCGCTTCAAAACGTTCCCAGCGTACGCCTATGGTCAGTCTCAGACGCTCGTTTAGCGGCGTAGAGAGCTGACCATAAAGGGCAAGGTTCTCGGTTTCGTAATCGCTGGTGAACTCCGCATCGGCTAAACCCAAATCCCAGTCAAAGAATTCACGTTTCAGGGATTCGTCTTGCTGATTAAAATAAATGCCTGCCACCCAGTCAGTATTGTGTGCTACCTGCCCCGCCTCGGTAGAACTTAAACGCAGCTCCAGACGACTGGCTTCCCGCTCGCGGAGATAATTATCGGTAGACGAATATTCCCAACCCTCGCAAGGCAGGCCAGTACATAAACCGTTAAAACTCCAGTCCTCGTCATAACCATACTCAAGGTTTGAATCGGACCAACTGGTGATGACCTGCAGTTCAAAAGCCTCGTGGCCGCGCCAACTTGTGGTGACGGCGACAGCCTCAGTTTCCTGATTATCCTGACCCGGCTGATCAGAGAGGGTATGCCGGTTGTTATCGAGTGAAAAGGCGTCGTAACCGTTATCGATGTCGATATACAAGCCCGTTACATCAACAGTCAGCGTATCGCTGGCAAGCCAGCGCAATTTAGCGCGGGTCGTCAACTCATCACGATTATTGGTGTTATCCCGGTCGAGAAAATCGTTGTCAACAAAGCCGTCACTACGATGTTGCTGAACGGCCAGGCGACTCAGCAGGCTATCGTTGAGCGGCCCGCTGACCACGCCACCCAGACTCCAGCTATCGTAGTTGCCGTAGCCTGACGTTACCGAGCTTTCAAAGGTGTCAGTCGGATCGTTGGAGCGAATATTAACCATGCCAGCCAGCGCATTAGCACCATAGCGCGTACCCTGGGGGCCACGCAGAATCTCGACCTGACGGACATCAAATAAGGTGCCTGCATTGCCAATACCACTGACATCGATCTCATCAATGACCATACCCACCGAGGGGTTAACCGGATCAACAAATTGACTACGTTCACCGACCCCCCGAATCTGGATATAGCGCCCCCGAGATGCCCCGCTAGCAAAGTTAACGTTTGGCGCGGCATTAAGAATATCTTCGATATGACCGGCATTACGTTCGCGCAGGGTGCTCTCTTCGAGCAGCGTCAGACTGGCAGGGATATCACCGACACTGAGGTCACGAAAACTCGCCGTTACAACGATTTCCTGCAGGTTTGGAGCCGATACTGAGGTGGGTAATAGAGAAGGCTGTGGATCTTCTGCACCAGCAGAAAATGAAGCTACAAAGAGATATAAAACAAAGGTAAGAGCTAAAGTTTTCATATGAGTCTCCTGATAAAACGTTTGGAGACCCGGAAGTTGTGCGCAAAAAGACAAGAAATTGAAATCGTCCTATTCCTACGCCGGCACTACCCGGATCAGGTTCAAGGGTTTAGCAATTCCATTGAGCTTAATACTCAGAATTACAGTCTCAGGCCGCAGCCACCCCTTAGGAATTCGCATACGAAGATGCGAATGGTCGTCATTCTAACGATGAATGACCGTTAAGCAAACGAAATATCGCTATCATCTTTAATTATTTGGTAATTATAGGCCTAGAGCCGTATAATCCCGCGCGCCTAACCCACCCAACTCCCTCGCAGTAACAGGAAAATAGCCTTATGAGTTACAGCAAAATACCTGCTGGCATAGATTTGCCCAATGATATTAACGTGGTCATCGAAATCCCGGCCAACCATGACCCCATCAAGTACGAAATAGAAAAAGACTCCGACGCATTGTTTGTCGACAGATTCGTCGCCACACCGATGTTTTACCCGGCCAATTACGGTTATATCCCCCACACTTTATCGGAAGATGGCGATCCACTGGATGTGCTGGTGGTATCCCCCTACCCGGTAATGCCAGGCTCGGTGATTCGCAGCCGTCCTGTTGGCGTCTTACATATGACCGACGAATCGGGTCCGGATGCGAAACTAATCGCAGTGCCACACAGCAAGCTTACGAGCATGTACGATCACGTCTTAGAGGTGAGTGATTTACCAGCCCTGCTGAAAAAGCAGACTGAGCATTATTTTGAAAATTACAAAGATCTCGAAGAACATAAGTGGGTGAAAATTGACGGCTGGGGTAGTGCGGAAGAAGCCCGCAAAGAAATCATGTCATCCCTGGATCGCTACAATAATCTCACCGATTCAGCAGCCTAGCTGTCACCGCTTAATCAGCGTCATGACGAAGGCCCTGCTCAAACAGACAGGGCCAGAACGCGGCTAATATGCGCTAGCGGATAGCCGGACTCTTCCTGGAACCGATTAAATACTTGCTGTGCGCTGGCCATATCGCGTTTGGTATTAGGGTTAATACTATCGAGCAATTTGTGGTTGACCAACGCCGCCAGTACATCGGCGGTGAGAATAAACGTATCCTTGCCCATCAAACGAAGACTCATCGGCCCACTATTTCCGCCCAATCGGCTAGCATTCTTTTTAAGCGCCAACCACAAACCGGTAATATCTGTACACGGCCAGTCGGCAATAAAGTTGGCGTAACTGCCGTGGGCTTGTTGCATATCGCAAATAAAAACAGCGTTATCTCTGACCGCTTTTATTTTTGCAGCGTGACGAACGATACGTTTGTCTTTGACCAACTCAGCCAACTTATCATCCGAATAATGAGCGATGGCAAAGGGATTAAAACCCGCAAACACCACTTCAAATTCAGGCCATTTTTTGTCGATAACCTTCCAGGAAAAACCTGCTCTAAAAATACAGCGGGATATTTCTGCCAGATAACGGTCATCCGGTATTAGCCTTAATTGCTCTGCTGTCTTAACTTGGGGAAACCAGGCCTGTAGTTCATCAAGCCCGCCCTTTTTTTGTGTGGCTAAAGTTAGTAAAGAATTAAAAGAAACCATAGGATTAAGTGAAAATCACCTGTTTTTATATAATTATTATGCGTTACGGAATTGACGATTTAATAGCTATCCTCGGCCAAGATAAGGCTGCGATACAGGCAGTATAAT
>CALLDA010000087.1 GCA_937998635.1 uncultured Pseudomonadales bacterium | reverse complement strand
TGGCTACGTTCAGGTCACGGGGCGTATTAAAGACATGGTGATTCGGGGCGGCGAAAATATTTACCCCCGTGAAGTCGAAGAATTTTTATATACCCATCCCGGGATTCAGGAAGTACAGGTGATCGGTGTGCCGGATGATCGGTTCGGCGAGCAGGTTTGCGCCTGGATAAAATGCCAGGACGGGGTGACGCTGACGGAAGATGATATCCGGGCTTTTTGTAAGGGACAGATTACCCACTTTAAGGTTCCCTATTACATCCGCTTTGTCGATGATTATCCGATGACGGTGACCGGCAAAATTATGAAATTCAAAATGCGCGATGCAATGATTGAGGAGCTGGGCCTGAGCACTTAGTTTACGTTTAGCTAAACAGCCAGGTTTAAAATGATTTCTAAGGTCTGAATGGTCAGACATTAAACAGAGGAGAAGCATGTGGAACTAGCAGGCAAAGTAGCTGTAGTAACCGGTGGTGCATCTGGCTTGGGCAAAGCCACCACCGAAATTTTTGCCAGCCGTGGATCAAAAGTGGCTATTTTTGATCTCAATGTCGAGGCCGGGGCTGAAGTCGTTAGTGCGCTCGGTGAGGATAATGCGGGATTTTGGTCGGTCGATGTTGCGTCGGCCGAGTCTGTCGAAAATGCCGTAAAAGCTGTGGTCGAAAAATTTGGTCGTATCGATGTGCTGGTTAATTGTGCCGGTGTTGGGCCTGCGCAAAAAATTCTTGACCGGGAAGGCGAGCCAATGCCTCTGGAAGATTTCTCGAAATTAATCGGTATTAATCTGACCGGTAGCTTTAACGCTGCTCGTTGTTGTGCGGCGGTGATGGCGAAAAATGACCTGGTCAACGGAGAGCGCGGAGTGATTATACACACTGCATCGGTTGCCGCGTATGAAGGCCAGATTGGCCAATGTGCCTATTCAGCCAGTAAGGGCGGTATTGTTGGTATGACCCTGCCTATGGCTCGAGATTTGGCCAAACAGGCTATCCGCGTTAATACCATTGCGCCTGGCATTATGGGTACGCCTTTGTTACGGGGTATGCCAGACAATGTGCAGCAATCCTTAGCTGCCAGCGTGCCTAACCCCAGTCGCCTGGGTGAGCCAGGTGAATACGGTAGTTTGGCTGCGCACATTGCCGAGAATGGCTATATCAATGGCGAAACGATTCGCATTGATGGCGCCATTAGAATGCAGCCTCGTTAAGAGCCAGTTGATTAGGAGCCTGTGATTTGTGTGGGCAGTTGGCTGCGTAAATAAGCCAACTGCCCCGCGAGGATATCCTGATACTCTGGGTTCATGGCTTTAAATAACACCTGGTCGTTGCAGTCGGGCTTAAGCTCAGGCCCAGATTCAGGCCTGGTTTCTGAGTTAGCTCCTGAATCAGCTCCCGGATTGAATTCCTTATTAGTCTTTTGATCAGCCTCTTTGTAAAAGAAGGTCTCATAGCTAAAACCGTGCTCAAGCGCAATTTTTGACTGGGGGGTTTTTGGTTCTTCTGTTTTATTAGCTGCGTCTTCCATGACTTCTCGGATTAGAGAGGCTTGTATTAGCAATTGCCAGGGGCCAGCCAGCGCTGTAGTTTTTACCAGTTGCTGTAGTTCATTTTCGCGCTGTTGATCCCGTTCAAATTGAGAATGGGCAGAGGATGTTTCCGTCAAAGCAATCGCCGCGCGTAATGTAAGTCCCGAGCCGAATTTCGGTGCATTGCTTCGCAGCACATCGGAGATACCGAGATAGCAACTAATCGCTCGTAGCAGCGCATTATGCTGACCGTCATCACAGCTGAAATTCAGGTGTATGCAGTGTTGTGAGCCGGGGGATCGGGTTCCCTCAAACAGTTTAATTGCGCAATCGGATGCGGCATCGAAAGATTTTAATAAACCTTGATAATTTTGCTGACTAAGCTGAGCTTTGAGTCGCTGAATATTCTCGCAGCAGATGGTGAGGGTGAGGGATCCAGAGTCTTGATCGCGGTCATCACTAATTTCTGGTTTTACCAGTAAGGGTTTGATGCTGGCCTCAAGATGATCTATCTCATTAGCGTTTTCAGGATCCTGACGGCTGGGCAGCCCACCAATAATACGTGTTAAACGTCGAGCAAGATTGCCGCCGATAAGCTTTAGGCCAAAGCAGAGCAGAGCACTTAATAATAGCCACATAAGCGCGACAGGCCAGAATAAAGCCTGCAGATTGCTCTTGATACCTGCCGAGTCAATGCTTAACTGAACTAAGCCTGCGGAGCTGCTCTCTAGTTTGATTGGATAACGGTAGACACTACTTTGAGCGTCGCCTCGATCCTGATTATTGTTTTGTGCGTGGCTGCTTTGCACCAGCAAGGCATTATCAACATCAAATATTGCCGCCTGAATCACGTCATCGTTATTGCTAACGATACGATTGACCAGCACCTGTAGGCTAATTTTATCTTTGTAAAGTATCGGTTTGCGCGCTTGGTCAGCCAGCTGCTCGACGAGGATATGACCGAGTTTATCACTGTGTTGCTGGCCGAGCTTATCGAGGTAAAACCATATTATCGGCAGCGTCAACAGCCCGAACAAAAAGCAAAAGCTGAGTGCGGAGAGCAGTAATTGCCGTTCAAGGCTTAAATTGGAATATCTATTCTTCAGAGCGCTCGCTGCCTTTCTATATTAGCCATGCCTCCATTATAATAGCTAGCTGTGGCCTCAGGTATAAACGTTTGTGAAAGATATTCTACTGATCAATGTATCCGGTGATGACAGGCCAGGCATTACCACCGCAGTGACAGCGGTATTGGCGCAGTATGATGTCAATATTCTCGATGTCGGCCAGTCGGTTATTCATGATAATTTAAGCTTGGGGATTCTTGCGCAAATTCCGCAAAGTCACGAGGCTGCGCCGGTTCTTAAAGATGTGTTGTTTCGACTCCACGAACTGGATGTGCAAGTTCGTTTCGAACCGGTTAGCGAAGATAGTTATGAGAAGTGGGTAGGCCAGCAGGGTAAGCCTCAGCATATTGTGACTTTGTTAGCGCGCTTGATTACTGCCGAACACATCGCAAAAGTCACCGAGGTGACAGCTGCCGAAGGTTTAAATGTTGACCATATTTCTCGCTTGTCCGGGCGTATTCCTCTTGATCAATTGAATAAACCCGGTAACACCGGCAAGGCCTGCGTGGAGTTTTCTGTTCGCGGCGAAGGCTTAAATATTGGTGATTACCGAAAGTCTCTACTCGAACTGTCTTCCCAGATGAATGTCGATATTGCCTACCAGGAGGACAGCGTTTATAGGCGACATCGCCGTCTGGTGCTGTTTGATATGGACTCGACGCTGATTGAAGGCGAAGTGATTGATGAGCTGGCCCTGGAGGCTGGAGTAGGCGAGGCAGTGGCAGCGATCACGGCGCGGGCAATGGCTGGGGCGATCGATTTTCAGAGTAGCTTCCGGCAACGAGTCGCCATGTTGAAAGGTCTGGATGCCTCGGTGCTTGATAAAGTTGCCGAGCGCCTGACCCTGACTGAGGGTGCTGAGTATCTGGTCGATACCCTCAAAGCACTGGGCTATAAGACGGCAATTTTATCCGGTGGTTTTACGTTTTTTGGCGAGCGTATTCGTGATCGTCTGGGCATAGATTATATGTATGCCAATAACCTGGAAATCGTCAACGGTGTCGTCAGCGGCGAGGTAAGGGGAGAAATCGTCGATGGTCAGCGCAAGGCCGAAATCCTCGTGGAGTTGGCGGCGAAAGAAAACATCAAATTAGAGCAAACTGTTGCGGTGGGTGACGGTGCTAATGACTTGCCTATGTTGAGTATTGCCGGTTTAGGAATTGCTTACCGTGCCAAGCCTTTGGTCCGGGCTAGCGCCAAGCAGGCGATTTCGAATATTGGCCTGGACGGTATTTTATATCTGATGGGTATACGTGATCGGGATGCCTGGTGAGCAAATTTTGCGTAGCTGCGCTTAAGCACCTTCGATAAAGTCGTAGGACATTGTCGGCATCGGTTCCTGAACATAATAGCCCTGTATATATGCGACCCCGTGTTGCCAAAGCAAAGGCATGATCGAAGGGTTTTCGATGAAGGGGACTATCACCTGAGCTGTCGAATTTGCCACAGAACTTAATACGGTCTCCATCGGTTTAGCGGCATCGCCGCCGTTTATAGCTTCTTGTACCAGTATCTTATCAAGCTTAAGAAAATCGATAGCTAATCTGTCCACGATTAATAGCGGGTTTATAGATAGACCAAATTGCGTCAATGCTGTTTGGGCCTGCAATTGTCTGAGTTGATGAACCAGCTTTTCAGACTGGTTAAGGTAACGACCAACATCTATTTCTCGAAACTGGAAGATCAGCTGTTCAGGTGAAATATTAGCGGCCTGGAGTGCGATTTTTAACCATGCGGTAAACCCGCTATCCTGAATAGAGGTTGCACTGAGGTTGATAAATAATTTTGTCTCAGGGCTCCTTTGGAGTTTATCGGCCAGCGTTTTTACCGCTTCGAGAATAACCCAGCGATCTATTTCTCCACCTACCTTGGTTTTAAAAACTTTATCGACAAAATCCTCTGGTACCGCATAGGGATATTCATCCACTTTGGGCCTCATTAACACTTCGTAGTACTCGGCAACCTCTCCCTGTAGTGCTGCTATGGGCTGAAATTCAATCCCAATCAGATGTTTTTCCAATAGCAAATGACCAAATTCAATGACCGATTTTTCAGATTCAAATCGGTCAGGTGCCTCATTTTCAAAACAGTAGATATTAGTATTATTGTCAGGCCTATTCAGATTTGCGTCCCCAGAAGCTACGGCCTGCTGACATTGCTTGAGGCACTCTACAGCCGTTTGTCCAGAATGGTTGAGCGCACAGACGCCAATGCTGAGCGACAGGGCGATGCTCTCCTCACCGGCAGAAAATGTTTTAGTGGCAATTTCTCGACTCAGGTCTTCGGCATATTTACGGCCTTCGTCTATGGTTTTTATGCCGACCAGAGCAACCAGAACATCTTCAGAAAATTTTAATACGTTTTGTGCAAGAGGCGTCCTGGAAATAACGTATTCCTGTAGGCCGTTGAGTATTTGTTCGGCAGCGACAGCTCCAGACTTTTCACCAAACTCGTGGATCTGGTCGGCACGGATGTACATAAACAGGGATCGCTCTTCAGTACGTACAGCTTTGAGAATGGCCTGATCGATAGCTGCGATGACCTTTTTAGGTTGGATGTCGGAGACGTTATGGGATGTTGAATTGATATCTGATTGAGCCGTGATCGCTGGCGTTAGCAGTTTATGTGGGACTAAAAACTGGAGTGCTGGCTCGCTTTGGTAAAGTACCGCAGAAATATCAATAGTGGTATGAACAGCCTGGTCATCTGGGGTAATACCAGTTATTTCGATCGATGTTTCCTCGACTGATTGCTCAGCAGACAAGGCTTTTAGGTAGGGTTTTAGCGCCGTTTGTGACGCATCCCCTATCGTGTCTATAACCGGCAGCATTAGCATGTCATCGACATCCTGATAGCCGAACAAGTGGCTATAGCTATGGTTAACAAAGACGAATGTGCCCTCCTGAACAATGGCAATAGCGTCTTTACAGTTATCCATAAGCCTGTCGCAGCGGGCTTCTGCTTTAAGATACAGATTTTTCCAAAAGTCTTTTTTGCGGCGATGCTCAAGTTGGGTAAGGCCGTTAGCAACAGCTAATAGAAAATATTGGTCTTCATCCATGGGCACCACGTAGTCGGCGCCCATTCGCAAGCCTTCAACGTAGGGCTGACCTTCTGAACCGGCAGTAATAACAATAGTGGCTACATCAAGATTGTTTTTTTTCAGTGTCGACACAACGTCGCGAACTTGAACAGCCTGGTTTTCGAGTTCTAGTAGAGCGAGATCCCAACGTTGTTGCTTAAGCAAACTATTGAGATCGGAGCTCGCGTCAATAACGGTGCTGTGAACCGTATAAGATGTATCTCTTAAGACACTGATCAGTTGGTTCGCTTGATCCACATTTCCGTGAGCGATCAACAGGTTAATTTCACCATCGGCTTGCATTAGTTCATTGTATCCTTGTGAACAACTCTATATTGGCTTTGTTGGCTTATTGCCACAGCGGCAAGCATTATAGTGGCGGCTGTCAAAGTATACCAAATTGTATTTTGTGGCGTGTTTATTTACAGCTGGGACGTGATTTTGCGCAAAAGAGCGATAAGTACGTAGGCCCTGGGTCGGGTGTTTGATTCGGATTTTAGTGATTGAGTTTTATTGACAGCTTAATCCTTATATTGTCGTTTAAAGCATGTGTTTTTGTCGTTGATATTCCTTGAGACAATTACAGCGGTACTTTAGATGCTGCTCCAGGCTTTTCCAGAACCAGCTTTGGTACCAGATAGCCGGGCAGTGAAGTCAGCAAATGTTGTTGCAGTCGGTCTATCTCCTGGCGGCCAATAGCGAAGTGGGCAGCGCCCTGAACGGGGTCGAGGGTGTGTAGATAGTAGGGCAGTATTCCTGTCGCAAAGAGTTTTTCACTGAGCGAGATCAGGGCCTGTGGATCATCGTTAATGCCTTTTAAAAGTACCGCCTGGTTAAGCACATCTACCCCTGCAGCTTTAAGTTGCATGACCGCCTGGTGAGTGTCGTCGCCTAATTCGTTGGCATGATTTGCATGAAGTACGATTATGGTTTTTAGTCGGGTCTCGGTAAGCCATTGTAGGCAGTCACTGTTAATGCGAGCGGGAATCACCACTGGGAAACGGGTATGTACTCTGAGTCTTTTAACATGGGTTATCGCGGCGATATGAGTGGTCAGCCAATGCAGATGATTATCCTTAGCAGCCAATGGATCGCCGCCGCTAAAAATCACTTCGCTGATGCTGGAGTCGGCAGCAATATAATCGAGAGCCTGTTGCCACTGTTTACGGCCCGGTTGATTGTCCTGATAAGGAAAATGTCGCCGGAAGCAATAACGGCAGTGCACCGCGCAGGCCGGGCTGACGATCAGCAATACCCGACCGTGATATTTGTGGATCAGTCCGGGGGCGGGGTTGGCGCTAGCCTCTTCCAAAGGATCAACGCTATAACCCACTGTTTCTACCAACTCCGCACCTAGAGGGAGCACCTGAGCCAATAAGGGATCGTTAATGTTGCCCTTCTGGATTTTCGCCAGATAGGGACGGGGCACCATCAGTTTGAAGTCTTTATGAGCGGCCAGGGATGAAAGCAGTGTGCTGGTATTGAGTTCTAGCAAGTCGAATAACTCGCGGGGATCGCGCACCGCCCGAGAGAGCTCTTCCTGCCAGGTGCAGGTCTGCAAAGGGATAGCAGTGTAGGGTATCATAGCGGCCCTCAACATGAGCGGTTAATTATAGAGGCGAGAATGGCGACATATTCTACCAATGAATTTCGATCCGGTTTGAAAGTAATGCTCGACGGTGATCCCTGCGCGATACTGGAAAATGAATTCGTAAAGCCCGGCAAAGGCCAGGCATTTAACCGGGTTCGGATGCGGAATTTGAAAACCGGACGGGTTTGGGAGCGAACCTTCAAGTCCGGCGAATCTCTTGAAGGTGCTGATGTTATGGATACCAACATGCAGTACCTTTATAACGATGGTGACTACTGGCATGGCGGTCATCGCCGGTG
>CALLDA010000086.1 GCA_937998635.1 uncultured Pseudomonadales bacterium | reverse complement strand
ACACACCGCCACCGAGCAACAGGGCACCCGGTAAAACACTGTATATCGACCGAATAACATCGGTGTATGCGATTAACCAAACCAGGCCAGCAAAAATAGGTAATCCTGGCAGCAGGCGAATTAACGCGGCAGAAATCATGGCTTAATATCCTAGTACAGCCCGTGAAGATTTGGGCGGCAAAATTAACACCCAATATGACCCCGGACAACACAGACTGCCAAGCGTCAAGGGCAGTTAAGTAGATCAGGCATTTAGATGAGCATAACTTGTTTTACTTCAAAGGTTGGCACCTTCTGGACATAATATTTCTTTCAATATCCCCATTGACAAAGGTACTATGTCAAGGAGTTGAATTAAATTAATGGTGAAATTCCTATGAAACTAGCCTCATTTTTACCCAAACCTCGCGACCTCCCTGATGTCCAGATCCCTACCTGGATTCCCGGCTCCGATACCATAAATGACATATTAGACTGGCCTGAGAATGCGCCTCGACCAAAGGTGACCTTGGGTTCAATGGCCATGGTCGGTGTCGATGAGGCCCTAATGGTGGGCTTGGGTCTGGCCTCTAGACTACGTTTTCCAACACCGGGATTCCGCAAGCGCTGCGCTGACGAAATGGAGGACGCCCTCGAATTTTTTGAAGCAAAAGGCTGGCTGGATAACCCCAGAGGCTATCATCAAACGCCGCCAGCGATGGACAAGGTGAAATTCAAAAAGGAAACCTCGCGGGGCATCCATTACGAACATATGACATTCGATAGCGGTTATGTTCCTCATATGGGTGAATCAGGACGCAATCGTTGGCTGAGTTACACAGCCAATCACACTGCCCACTGCTGGGTGTTGCGTCATTCTGGGCCTCAACGCCCCTGGTTGATAAATATCCACGGCTATCGCATGGGCGTGCCCTATATGGATCTGCCCTTCTTCCACGCCAAAGCCTTGCACGAAAACAAAGGCCTTAATGTTCTCCAATATGTCATCCCCCTGCACGGACCACGAAAAATAGGGCCAACCAGCGGCGATGGGGTTCTTTCTCCGGGCTATGTAAACCTCATTCATACTGAAGCCCAGGCGATGTTTGAATTGCGGCGAATTATTGCCTGGCTTCGCAAGGAAGGCGCGCCAGAGATCGGTGTTCATGGCATTTCTCTGGGCGGTTACACCACCGCCATGTTGTCGGGCCTCGAAGGCAATCTTGCCTGCGCCATTGCCGGTGTTCCCGCCGTTAATTTGGTGCGCGCCGCGCGCCGTCTGGGCAGTAGAAATCTGCTCTACTTCCTCGATAATATTGGTATGCCATGGGACGACATAGAAAGAATGACCCGTGTCATCTCACCCACAGCCCTGAAACCGAAGGTCGCCGCTAAACGGCGCTACATCTATGCCGGACTCCTCGACCGACTAGCCCGACCTGAAGACCCCCTGGATCTATGGGAGCACTGGGGACGTCCCGAAATCGAGTGGTATCATGGCAACCACGTCACCTTTCCCTGGGAAAAAACTGTCAATAGCTTTATAGACAAAGCCCTCGATGAGTCGTTTACCGGGTTAAAACAACTCCCATCCAAAGCCTGATTTAAACGAAATATAAGTTGAGACCCCTTAACGGGTCTCAACTAATCCTCGCCAAATTCCAGTAACCACCGAACTACTTATTTTCCTCAGCTGCGGAGGTCATGACACCTGGATGACCTGATATTGAGGTTTATTCAGGGGCGCCCTCTTAAGCGAGCTCCGTCTTAACTTTGATCACTACCTATCAATAACTCGAAGCTTTGCCACCAGCACTAATCTTATAACTTCAATTCATTTCCTCGATAACTAATAACTATGGTTAACTTCATCTCTCGTCGACAAGCGTCAAGTCCTTTTTACATCGTTGTAACCATGAGGTTGTAGTAATGAAACAAGACGGAAACTCTTCTGAACGCAGTGGTGCTTCTTCACGAATCAGCATGGCATTGAAAAATGCATCGGTTATTGCCCGCTTCGGTAGATTAGAGCCGCGCACCGGTACGGTTTATTACGTTGCTAGCGAAAATGCTAACTATCGATTGCGCTGTTACGAAATCAAGCAATCAAATACTAAAAGCGTACCCATTGTTCTCGTGCCCCCCCTGATGATCTCTGCCGATGTTTATGACATGTCCAGCGACAGCAGTTCAGTGGCTTATCTAACTGAACAGGGTTATTCCGTTTGGGTAGTGGACTTTGGCGCACCTGAGCATCAGGAGGGCGGACTTGAAAGAGATTTTAGCGACCATATTCTGGCAGTGAACGATGCCATCGACCATGTCTCGTCAACTAAAAATATGCCCGTCCATTTAGGTGGTTACTCTCAGGGTGGCATTTTTTGCTACCTAGCTACGGCATTGCGCAATTCAAACGACGTCGCGTCAATCTTCACCTTTGGCTCACCGGTGAATATATACAAGAATTTTTTACCTGGTGTGCCAGACGAAGTGACCACTAAAGTTTTTGAAACCATCGGCAAAGTCATTCCGAAAAGTCTCACTCCGTCAGTCGTGCCCGCATGGGCAACCAAGAACCTGTTTAAGTTGATGAGTCCTACCAAGGAAATCAAGCGCATGATCGCTTTTCTGGGCTCGCTACATGATCGAGACGCCTTGTTACAAACCGAGGAAGGTAGGAGCTTTCTTGGTGGCGAAGGCTTCGTTGCCTGGCCAGGACCGGCCCTGCAAGAATTTTTGGCGCAAATGCTAATGGGCAACCGGCTGGTGTCGGGCGGTTGCGTTGTCGAAGGCCGGGCCATATCGCTAACGGAAATCACCTGCCCTATTCTGGCTGTGATTGGCAGTAACGATGAAATTGCACGTGCCGGCTCGGTTCGCGGTATCGCGGACGCAGTGCCAAATGCTGAATTGTTCGAACTACCCGTTCAGGGCGGCCATATGGGTATTGTGGTGGGTTCCGGAGCCATGCAAAACACCTGGCCCTCAGTGGCGCAATGGGTTAAGTGGCAGGAAGGCAAGGCTGAACAACCCAGTACTGTGTACCCTTTAGGAGAATTTGAGAACCCCCAGGTCCTGGCCGACAGTCGCGACGACTCTTTGCCCGCAGCTGCTGCTAAAACTCTTTGGGGAATGGGCAAAGGCACCTTTGGTATGGCCGCAGATCTGTTTGGCATTACTTCTAGTTCGATTCAATCGATCACCAGCAATTTCAGTTCCCATCTATCCTACTTGTCCAGACTGGAAAACCTGAACAGCGAAACTCGTGTGGGTTTCGCACTGGCGCTGGAGGAGCAAGCTGAAAAAGCACCACAGGACACATATTTTCTTTACGATGGACGAGCCCACAATTATTCGGATGCCAGTAAGCGTGTTGACAATATCGTCCGCGGGCTGATTTCGATCGGCGTTCGTACCGGCGACCATGTGGGCATCGTTATGCATGCACGCCCATCCTCTCTGGCCACTATTATGGCCGTCAACCGACTCGGTGCTGTGGCCGTGTTGCTACGCAATATCGGCACGAATATTCAACTGACCACCGAACTCAAGCTAGGAGGAGTCCAGCATCTGATCGCTGATCCTGAAAATGCCGAGGCTGCAGTAAAAAACTTTTCGGGCCAGGTACATATCCTGGGCGGTTTTGGTCGCTCTCAGCGTAATTTACCGCCTGGTGTCAATGATATGGAGGAAATTGATCCCAGCCGAGTGGCCGTTCCAGACTGGTACCAGGCATCCCCGGGAAAGGCTGACGAGATTGCTTTTATTTTGTTTTCAGGTCGAGCCAACGAAACCCGCTGTGATTATATTACTAACCGCCGCTGGGCCCTGTCAGCGCTAGGGACGGCATCCGCCACAGCCCTTGTGTCTTCAGATACAGCTTATTGCTGGACACCACTCCATGATCCAACCGGGTTACTGGTATCGGTCAGCGCCTCGCTGGTCGCTGGCGCCCGGGTCGCGGTAGCAGGCAAATTTGACGTCGGCACATTCTGGAAAGAAGCGAGAGCCTATGGCGCTCGCATTGTTTTTTATTCCGGTTGCATGTTGCGTAAGCTGGTGGACTCACCGCCCAATAAACTGGAAAACGGGCATTCGATTCGTTTGTTTACCGGGGTCGGGATGCCTGAACCCCTGTGTAAACGAGTATTACAGCGTTTTCCAGACACGAAGGTCATGGAGATTTTTGTTTCGCGAGACACTAACGCTTACCTTGCCAACATTAGCTGTAAAAAACCTGGGCCTGTGGTTGAACCCATTCCGGGCAGCAGTGATGTTGCCCTGGTCTACTGGGATCATGATCACAACAAGCCTTATTATGACGCCGCCGGTTACCTGTGTCCCGCGCCCAACGGCACTGCGGGAATGTTGCTCGCAAAGTCAGACAATAAGCACGGTCATCAGCATAATCGAGCTGTTCACAATGTTTTTGAAAAAGGCGATTGCTGGCAGGTATCCGGTGATATGTTCATGATCGACGAAGATGGTGAATATCGTTTTCTCGACACCCAAAGAAACCTGATCAAAACCAAAGATGACTACATTGCTAGCCTCGCCATTGAGAATGCGGTCTGGCAACTCGACTGTATAAGCCTTGCGGCCGCCTACGGCTTGTCCTTTGATGGCTACGATCACGAAATACCTGCGGTAGCGCTGTCACTCCGAAATAAAACGAGTTTCTCCGCCGCAGAACTCAGCAAACTGGTTAATGCCTCGCTTGATGCTAAAAATAGACCCGTGATTATCCGTATTGTTGATAAATTACCTATGACTTTAGGACAGCAGATCAGAAAACAGACCTTGAAAGATGAAGGCCTACCCGAGATCGCTTTGGCTAAAGGTCGAACTTATTGGTTTAACCCCAAAACTGTCAGATACGAATCGTTGACTAAAACATCTCTGGCAAGAATGAAAAAAAGCGTCACAGGCAGCAATGCTATACCCAAAGAAAGCCCGGATGGCAAAGCCCTGGACACCAAAAAGAAAAAAACTTCCACTCGAAAAGAACCGACTCCTCGCAGAACACCAACCCCTCGAAGAAAAGTCAAGGTGGCGAGAAGACCCTCGACTACTGGTAATGGTGCGTTGCCTGGTAATGGTGCATTACTGGGCAAGGCCACCCGTGTAAAAAAAATAAAAGGGCCCTCAGTACCGGCAGATCGTGTAGTTTCGGAAAACGTAGTGACTTTATCGAAGACTGTCACGTCTGAAGCATCAGTCTCCCCGCCAGGAGGAATTCCACCCGAGAAAATAGTCCCGGAATCTCCTTCCTCGGGACCAGGCGAACCAGTATCTATAACTACTGGTGCACCTATAATCACCGATGCCAGCGAGGCCAGTTAAATAAGGGGCAAAGCAGGACTAAACAGATATTCGTTAAAGCAGCACTGAAAAATCGAGGCCAATAAGGTAGGCCTATAATATAGACCAATAAAAGAATCGCATGATCATACCATGCGATTCTTCCTAACAGGGTGTACGCTCAGCAAAAACCGGTGGAACCTGAAGAAGGCTACCCTGATTACGCTGTCTGGGGCAGCCCTTAAGCGACCTTCTTAGTCGGTTCTTTTTTAACGACTGTTTTCTTGACGGCGGCTTTTTTCACTGCCGCCTTTTTTACTGGTGCTTTTTTCGCCCCTGGCTTGCGCTTAACGGGCGCTTTAGCTGCAACTTTTTTTACAGTTACTTTTTTCTCTGGCGTCGTATCGACGTACTCTTCAATCAGCTCAGTTAAATTTTCAACCTGCTGTGAAAGTGTTTGCAGGGCATTGACAGTTGGCACCACACCGAGGCGCTTGAGGGTTTTCGCAACCCTGGAATCGAACACATCTTCAATTTTCTCTGATGGGTTGGGAATTTTGTCAAGCAGAGTAGTCACTGTTTTCAGCGCGGAATCACTACTTTCATCAACAAAACTTTTATAGCGATCTTCAAATTTCTCACCAGACTCAACTAATTTACTAAATAGCTCGCCGCTTTCTTCGCGCGCTTTAGAAAAGGCGCCGAGACCGGCTAACCATATATCTCGATTTCGCTCTAAGGCTTTTTCCGTAAGCTCCTGGCTTTTATCGACGGTTTTGTGAACCAACTCATCGTTCTTATCCAGAATCTTCCTCACTCTTTCGTTTTTTAACGCTTTTGCAGTAGCCATGATAACCTCGCTTCAAATTTGTCTATTGATTAAACTACGCTGCAGACTGCACAGTTTCTCTGCAAAGCTCTATGACTTCGCAGCCTGGAAAACAAGATACCCAAATTATTTAGAGCAAAATAACTAAAACCCAACTAAATACTCTGAAAGCTCTCAAACAAAGGGCGTTTTCACCAGATAAGTGCTACCAGGCAATACATTACAAGGCCATCACGTTTGAGCAAACCAAGCACCAAACAACGCATTCTCGACACCAGCCTGGTGCTATTTAACACACTGGGTACGCCAGGCGTATCGACCAACCACGTCGCTCTCGAACTGGATATCAGCCCTGGCAACCTCTATTACCACTATAAAAATAAGGACCAATTGATAGAACAGCTATTTGTTCAATATGAGCAAGCGCTGAGCCCTCTGCTAAAGCAAACATTCGCGGAACAACAGACCATTGAAGATATCTGGTTCTTTCTCCATGTTAGTTTTGAGTTAGCTTTACAATATCGATTCATCTATCAAGATACCGATTACATCATCTCAAAATGCCCGTCGCTGGGGCCAAAGTTTCGACGTGTTTTGCAGAAACTAAACGATGCCTTACTCGACCTGCTCAAGCAACTTTCCCTGTGCGGGGCGCTAACTGTCGACTCAGAAACCTTACTGAAAGATCTCAGCTTAACGATGCTATTGATTTGCACGCAATGGATCAGTTTCAAACAACACTTTTCTGCCACATCCGAAGCAGGTCTGACCGGGGATGATTTGAGCCAGGGTGTTTATCAAGTGCTCTCGCTATTACTACCTTATCTTGACCCGGCTCATCAGGCGCATTTAAATGTGCTGAGGGAAGAATACAGGTGAATCCACTTTCGAGCTCGGCCTGATCCAGGCTTCAAGCCGACTCACCAGAATAGTTTGATCAGCAAGAGACCGTTGATGATAAGGCTGATGGCGGTTAAGCCTCGCCAAAATGCCTGAGGATCACGAACCAACAAGGGCTCACTGTCCACCCCGAGAAATGCTTCGTTGGGATTGGCAAGATCGTGAACAAACTCTGAAAGTTCGCCATAACGGCGTTGAGCATTTTTATGGACGGCTTTTCCCAGCGCACCATCAATCCAGACAGGCAACTCGGGTAAGCGCTGGCGAGCCGGGATATAGTTGACCCTCTGAATTGACCCCTCGTCATACTTCTCACCATAGGGCAATCGCCCGGTGATCATCTCGTAGACAATAACCCCCAGCGAAAAAATATCTGAGCGGGTGGAGCAGGGATAACCCTGTAAATATTCGGGGGCTGTGTAATTTTTAGTGCCGAGCAGAGTCAGGCGATCCAGAGGCGTGGTAATTTCCTCAATACCCGCAATCTTGGTCGAACCAAAGTCGATGATCTTAACGGTGCCTTCGTTGTCGATCATAATATTTTCGGGTTTCAAATCCTGATGAATCATTTCCTTGTTGTGGAAGGCCATTATTCCACGGGAAATTTGTCCAACGATTTCTCTGACCACGTTTAGATCAGGCTCCGGATTGTCATTCATCCAGCCCCGCAAGGTCTGACCGTCGATGTACTCGGAGACATAATACAAAAAATTCCGTGGTCTCTCCTGATCAACAACACGTAATACGTGGTTGTTATCTAAACGACTTCCCACCCATTCTTCATGCATAAACATGTCGAGAAACACCGGATCATCTTCGTAATTCACCGAAGGGGTTTTCAATACCACCTGCTTGCCGCTATCTTCATCCAAAGCCAGATAAACCTGGGTGCGGGTACTGGAATGCACTTCCCTTAATATTTTGTAGCCGTCGAGTTTCATGCCTGCCGACAATTCAGGGGGGAACGGCAGTTCAGTGAGCTTTTTATAAAGGGCGTCCTCGCCCACACCGGGTATCTGGTTAATGCGGATTATCTGGCAGGTAACATTGTCAGGACTGCCATTTTTGAGGGCGACGGTGGCTATCTCTTTCGCTGCCCTATCGAGGTTGTCGGGGTAGCTGGCGATAAAATCTTTAATTTGTGTGGTCGGCAAGTACTCATGTACCCCGTCGGTGGTCAAAACAAATATATCGCCTACTTGCACGGGTATTTTTTTATAGTCGATGTCCATACGCAGGTCGATGCCCACTGCACGGGTTAAATAGTTTTTATCTTCAGAGGCCCATATGCAGTGATCCTGGGTCAGCAACTCCAGATCATTGTTGGATAATTGATAGATCCGAGTGTCACCAATATGGAACAGGTGGGCCGTGGAAGATTTAATCACCATAGCGCTAAGCGTCGTGGCCATACCTTTCTGGCCATGGGGGTCTTGCTGCCCGTGGCTGTATAGCCAGCGATTAGTGGCGAGCAATACTTTTTCGATAGAGGTCTTAACCGTCCAGGAATCCGGCGTGCAGTAGTAGTCGTGCATCAGGCTATTGACGCAGGTCTCACTGGCGACTTTGGCTTCGTCACAACTGCTTACGCCGTCGGCAATAACCGCGACAATGCCTTTGTAATCGATAGCCGGGGAATCGGGAACGAGAACGCCATAGCTATCCTGGTTCTCGGCTTTGGCACCGCGGTCTGAATACTGACCAACGCTGATGAGTTCGCTCATTTCCATGGCCGTAGTTTACTGCCTTGCATCGGTAAAGAACCATTCCGATGGACAAGCGCCCTTGTTGCAGCACTGATTGTTTCAGCGCTATCAGGCGACATCGATCATCTGCACCGTACCGTCTTCAAGAATCTCTGCGGTCTGGCCTTTAGGCTCTTCTAACCAAAAAACAATACATGCCAGCACCACCGCTGCAACACCGCCAATCACCAGAAAAAACACCTGAGGCGCAACAAAGGACAGCACGGTTAAAAACACCAGGCCACCGACATTGCCATAGGCTCCGGCCATACCCGCGACCTGCCCGGTCATGCGCCGACTGATCAAAGGCACCATGGCGAAAACTGCACCGGAACCACCCTTGGCGAACAGGCCACAGACCAGCGTGATCAGCACGACTACCGGAACCGCCCAATCGGAGGTCACCTGACCGAGCACAAAAAAACTGCCGACAATACCTGAGAATAGAATCACCAGGGTGCGCCTGCGGCCGACCTTATCACTCATCACACCACCACCAGGGCGAGCGATTAAATTCATCACCGGATAAGTCCCTGCCAAAAGACCGGCGCTGACAGCCGATAGCTCAAAGGTATCCACATAAAACAGGGGTAACATCGATACCAGTGCCAACTCCGAACCAAAGGTGACCAGGTAGGCCAGGTCAAGAATCGCCACCTGTTTAAATTGATAACGGAAAATTTCCGGGACTTCTTTGTCAAAAATTTCCTTGTTCACCTGGACAATTTTATAAGCCTGAACCAGGTAAACAGCCGCTATAATTGTGTACAACGAATAACAGGCGCTTGCGCTAAACCAGCTCACACCGCCCGGTGACAGCTTCCATACCAACAAACTCAGCGCGCCATAAATCGGCACACTCATCACTAAATAAAGCATCAGGTCACCCTTACTGGTGACCTCCATAGCGCCCATTTTTTTGGATTTAAAGTAGGTTGAGCCTTTCGGGCTATCACTCACTGTAAAAAAATAGAATATGCCATAAGCCACTGAAATGGCCGCTGTACACAGCAATGCATAACGCCAGCCATTGTCGCCACCAAACCACAGAGCCAAAGCCGGTAAGGCCATGGCCGAAGCCGCCGAACCAAAATTACCCCAGCCGCCATAAATACCTTGAGCCGCGCCCGCTTGTTTGGCAGGAAACCATTCACCAATCATGCGAATACCGACCACAAACCCGGCACCGATAAAGCCCAGAAGAAATCGCGCAAGAGCCAATTGTTGAAAGTTCTGGGCTAAGGCAAAGAAGCAACACAGGCAGCCAGAAATAACCAGGATGCCGGAGAACAAACGTCGTGGGCCGTAACTATCTACTAGCATACCCACCACAATTCGTGCCGGAATAGTTAATGCCACGTTGAGCAACAAAAGCACTTTGACTTCTTGATCACTGAGCGCAAACACTTCGCGAATAACGACCATCAAAGGTGCGTGGTTGAACCACACCATAAAGCTGATAAAAAAGGCCATCCAGGTGCTATGCAAAATTCGATACTTGCCAGAGAACGATAATAAATTCAATTTTTCAGACTGCGGCTTTACGTTTTCCGACACGGTGACTCCTCACTATTGTTTAATTCAGCTGGGCATCCCAGCGTACATCTGGCTCAAGCTTGTAAAAGTAAAGCTATGAGCAATAGCTGTGCCAAATTGTTACAACAAAGCCACAAATTTAGTCAGAAGCACCAAATTTACCCACGAACACCGCCCTGTAGAATCATTCACCCCGCCGACATTAACGAAGAAGAATCCAGTTCAGTGCATCACCAGTTACCTGAGTGCACCAAATCGTTGCCTGATTGTGAGGCACATGCACCATAACCAGTCATAACTAAATATATAGCACCTATGTCGCTCAGTTATTTATTGCCTAACTCTCTGGAAATGTATCCGACAACCACCCATGCCCCGGGCTAATGGACCATAAGTTTCTAAAAGACTTCCTTATTAGCAGGTACAGCTGTTCACATAAGTTATTGGCACAAAGTGTGCTTGATCTTTATTT
>CALLDA010000085.1 GCA_937998635.1 uncultured Pseudomonadales bacterium | reverse complement strand
CGGTTGTGAGCAGCTGGCCAATAATATCAACCCGACCTATAACCGTGAGCGTTTTGACGAAGCCCACGACTTTATTATGCAGGCTTGGAGCAAAGACGGGCCATGGCGTTATGAAGGCAAGCACTATGAATATCGCCACGTAAACCCCTGGGTAAAACCTATTCAAAAACCTATTCCAGAAACCTGGATTCCCAGCCTGGTCAGCCCCGAAACTGCTCAGTTCGCAGCGCGCAATCGTTATTCATACTTCGCTCTAGCGACCTTTTTAGCACCCACAGTAGAAATGTGGAATCTCTATGCGGACACCGCTGAGCAAGAGGGCTGGCAGGCCGGGCCAGAATGCTTTGGTTATCTGCAAAAAGTCGTCTGTGCTGATACTGACGAAGAAGCTTATGAGCTAGGCAAAAACTATGTTTACGGCGGTGGTCAGCCGGCCTTTGCTCGACCTGAGTGGATGTTCCCAGCGGGCTATAACTCGAAAGCAGCGACCAAACGTATGGCCTATGCCTTGACCGACCCGGAAACCAACGAAGCGGTGGTCTCGGGCAAGGATGCCAGCGAAGAAATTAATGTTCCGGAGATGAAAAAATATAACACCGAAGTTCTCTACAAAAATTTGATACGTAATCGACAGATTATTACCGGCACTCCCGAGACTTGTCTGGTGAAGATCAGAAATATCATGGAGACTTTACGCCCCGGTATTTTTGCCGTCTGGCATATCGAAGGTGGCCCGACCACCCATGAGCAATCCATGCACAGCATGAAATTGCTGGGTGAAAACGTGTTGCCGCAAATGAGAGAGTGGGCAAAAGAGCTGGATTTACCCGGCCCGGGTGAAGTAAAGCCAGGGTCGCGTAAATTACCCGCCAATGGCAAGCGTGATCCGGTTTGTGATAAATCAGCACTCGCTGCCTAAGGTTGCGGTGTAGAAGTGTTATTGAGAAGGGGTGGCGTTCGCCACCTTTTTTTATGGCAATATCCGCTGAAGTTGATCATCAAGCAGCATAAAAATAACTACAAAGATCTAAAAAATCGTTTTACTGGGCGTACAAAGCTTTTACGCAACTTAGTGTGCAGGCGGTGGACCCTGGGTTGCGTGGCCAGCAAACTTACCTCCTCAGCGCTCAAGGGATGATCCGGGAAGTATTGTTGCCGTAGGTTGAGCACCGAGATTAAATCTATTTTTACCATTGTCCGCCAGGACCAGCCTTTGAGTTTGGACATTTTTTTATCTTTGACCAATGCCGAAGCAAAGTCGATAAATACAGGTTGGCCCGCGTCATCGATTAGCAGGTTAGTGCGGTGGATGTCTCCGTGGGCGACGCCCATATTATGGAGTGTCGCCAGCAGTGCCGAAACTTGTTCAAAAAATGCGGGAGTCAGCGTGCTGTCTGGTGAAGGGTTTACCGGCACTGGCTTGGGTAGTACGTTTGCGTCCAGACGTTTCATTATCAGAGCTGGGCCATCAATTACGCCAGTGAGGTGGGGGACCCCCGAAGTTCCGTCCAGAGTTGCCAATACCGAGGCCTCTTTTGTGACTGTCCATCGGCCCAGGGTTTTTCTGACGAAGGCACTGCAGTGGGAAAAATCTTTGACACAGAGCGCCTGTTTTTGCCAGTCTATAAAATAAATTTCCGGCTTGAAGGGCGAACATTTGGCGTCCTGCAAGACCCAGTTGGCGCCATTGAGGGCTTTGCGGTTTTTTATAGGCTGAGTAGTCATCCTTGAGTAATCGTAGTCGCTGATTTGCAGTTACCTGCTTGGGTCAATCGGTCAAATATGTAGAAGTATTAAGTAAGGGGGCCTCCCATTATAACCGTTTTCAATAATCCGAGACTGCGGCAGGGCGCTTAATTTGACAGATTTATCACCTAAAGCGATTTACTGGGGATCACCGATAAGCGTCCCTAAGTATGTGCCGGGAATAAGGCAGATTGCCTGCATCTCTAGCTCGACAGGCCAGGCGATTGGCGCTATATGTCAGTTAATCAAACACTAAAATTCGACCAGCCTATTGTTGTTAAGGGCTATAAAATGAAGAGATTTACACCACGTCCTGGAATAGAGTGTCAAAGTGATGTCGTGTCAATGTCTTTTGTAATTAATGGCTAGCAGATAAGAGATATGTAAGCACACTAAGCTGCTCGAATTGCAGACAAAAAAAGCCCCAAACCTGTCGGTCTGGGGCTTTGTATGGTGGGCCTTCCCAGACTTGAACTGGGGACCTGCCGATTATGAGTCGGATGCTCTAACCAACTGAGCTAAAGGCCCGGAACTTTGTTGGTGGGTTTATTAAGTCTTTAGCACTGAGTGCTCGTGCCATTGCCGCCCTGTGGGTTGTCGCTATTGCGGGCGGTATTATAAAAGCCTTTTGGAATATCTACCAGATTTAGAACTTGGCCATGCTCGGCTATTCATCCAGAAAGCTGCGCATATGTTCGGAGCGAGAGGGATGGCGGAGTTTCCGCAGCGCTTTGGCTTCTATCTGACGAATACGCTCGCGGGTTACATCAAACTGCTTGCCGACTTCTTCGAGGGTATGGTCGGTATTCATATCGATACCAAAGCGCATGCGCAGTACTTTTGCTTCCCTGGCAGTAAGGCCGTTGAGCACTTCGTGGGTGGCCTCGGTAAGGCTTTCCTGAGTAGCGGAGTTGACGGGGGAGTCGACATTGATATCTTCGATGAAATCACCGAGATGTGAGTCCTCGTCATCCCCGATAGGGGTCTCAAGAGAGATAGGTTCTTTGGCAATCTTGAGCACTTTGCGGATTTTTTCTTCCGGCAATTCCATGCGTATACCGAGCTCTTCAGGGGTCGGTTCGCGGCCCATTTCCTGGAGCATTTGTCGCGATATTCGATTGAGTTTGTTGATGGTCTCAATCATGTGCACGGGGATACGAATGGTGCGCGCCTGGTCGGCGATGGAGCGGGTAATGGCCTGGCGAATCCACCAGGTGGCGTAGGTAGAAAATTTATAACCGCGACGGTATTCAAATTTGTCGACCGCTTTCATCAGGCCGATGTTGCCTTCCTGAATTAGATCGAGAAACTGTAAGCCACGGTTGGTATATTTTTTGGCGATAGAAATCACCAGACGCAGGTTGGCTTCGACCATTTCTTTTTTGGCGCGTCTGGATTTAGCTTCACCAATGGACATGCGTCGGTTTATGTCTTTGATGTCAAGGATGCTGAGCCCGCACTCGGTCTCTATTGCCGCGAGCTTTTGCTGCTCGCGGACAATGTCTTCCTGACATTCCCGTATCGCTGCCGCATAGGGCTGTTTTCGACGAGACAGATTGCCTGCCCATTTTGTATTGGTTTCGTTACTGGGGAAGTCGTCAATAAAATCCCGTCGTGACATGCCACATTTGCGGATACAAATGGTCATGATATTGCGTTCGTGGAGCCTCACTTTGGTCAGGTTAGTTCGTACCGCCTCGATCAGCGGGTCGTATTGTCGTGGTGTTAACTTCAGGAACTTAAATACTTCGCCCAGTTCGGTCAGATTCTTTTTTACAGAGTTGTGGCTGCGGCCATTGCGCGCCAAAGAGCGTTTAGTTTTGTCGTTTTGTTTGCGAATTTCAGCAAAGCGGCGCTCGGCTTCCACCGGATCGAGGCCACCTTCATTTTCCTCTTCTTCCTCTTCTTCCGCTTCGTTATTACCTTCGTTAGCAGCTTCCTTGGCAGCTTTCTTATTGGCTTGTTCGAGGGCGGAAGGAACGTGTTCAACGGGGTTCAGATAACCGGTGATGATATCGGTAAGTTTGCGTTGTTCGGCTTCGACAAGGTCGTATTCCCCTAGCACACGATCAACATTGCCGGGCCATTCTGAGGAGGCTGCCATGACTTCCCGTATACCTTCTTCAATGCGCTTGGCAATGGCTATTTCACCTTCTCGGGTGAGCAGCTCGACGGTGCCCATCTCGCGCATATACATCCGCACTGGGTCAGTGGTTCGGTGTTTTTCGGTTTCTACAGCAGCAAGCGCAGCGGCTGCTTCGGCGGCGGCAATTTCGTCAGCTGAGGTGTCGCCGCCGCTGATGAGCAGGGAGTCGGCATCCGGTGCGGTTTCAAAGACGCCAATACCCATGTCGTTGATCATTTGAATGATATCTTCAACTTGATCCGGATCCGATATGTCTTCAGGCAGATGGTCGTTAACTTCAGCATAGGTGAGGAAGCCTTGTTCGCGTCCTTTAGCTATCAGGTCTTTGATCCGGGATTGTTCGTGGGCGGCTTTGCTCATAGATTGTCCATGCTCAGTCTGTGGGTGGGGCTATCATGTCCGGCGATCATCTTATGGGCCGATCTCGGGGCCGAGAATAAAGCGCGCGATTGTACCTTATTTATGGGGTCTTGTCTCTTATTTGCAAGTCTGAATCAAGTGTAGACCAAGCTCATTGTTTCGCCATGGCTGACCCGCTAACTAATTGTTTTACCTTGAGAATTAACTCTGGTGCTGCGTCCTCGGCTTTGAGCCTGTGCCACAGTTCAACGGCAGCCTTATGATCCTCACTATTGAGGGGTGTTATGCTCGACAGACGCTCAATTTGCTGGGCTATCGGCTGGCTTAGTTGCGCATCGCGAAGCAGGCTGGTGAGGGTATCTTCGATCTGAGTCCGGCTGGATTGCTCGGTATGTTCGGCGGCGGTGATGAGGTCAGTGTTAACGATTTTGGTCAGTAAATTGGCCTGTTGCTCACCATGCATACCGCGCCAGTAGCCGAGCAGGTTGCTCAGCGAATAGTCGGGACGTTCACGGAGTAGCTCGATCAAGGGCAATAATATGTCCATGCCAGGGTGATCCAGTTCACTCAATTGGGATGTGTGTTGAAGACTAATAATCGACGTCAGGCCCGGATTATGTGCCAGTAAAGCGATTAACCAGTGAGCTGGGGGCAGGATGACTTTTTTATCAGTCTGGCCTTGGGGCCTTTGTTCGTCCTGTTCTCTGGGGCGATTATTTTGATAGTTGTCGTGATGACCATCCTGATTGCCTGGCTGGTTTTCGGGATAGCTCGCGTCATAGCCCTGGTCGTGGTTCCCAGAGCCATGGTTTCCTGAGTCGTAATCTTCAGGGTAGCCGTGGGGATGACTATCCCCTTCAGTCCCCGATGCCGTTTGCCACGGTGCGGGTTCACTGACTGGCTCAACGATAAGGTTTTCCAGTGCGCTTGAGGTCATGCCGGTTTTACTGGCTAACTGGTCGATCATTAACTGATGGAACACGCCTCGAGGCAGGCGGTTGATTAAGGGGGCGGCCAGTTGACTTAACTTTGCACAATCGTCGGGGAGTTCGAGCTTGAGTCCGGAGCTTAATGAGTCAAACAAGAATGTCGAGAGTGGCGTCGCATCAACGATGAGCTGCTTGAATGCCTCGCTACCAATTTTGCGCACCAGAGTATCGGGGTCTTCACCGTCCGGGAGGAATAAAAACTTAGCGCTACGGCCATCTTTCATGGTCGGCAGGCAGGTTTCCATGGCCCGTCGGGCCGCCTTGCGACCGGCATTATCACCGTCGAAGCAAAACACTACGACGCTGGTATAACGAAATATCTTTTCTAGTTGTTCCACCGATGCTGAGGTGCCCAGGGTGGCGACCGCGTTGGTGATGTCAAATTGGGCCAGGGCGACGACATCCATATAGCCTTCTACGACGAGAAGGTTATCCATATTCTTGCCGGCGCGGCTGGCTTCGTAGAGGCCGTAAAGCTCGCGACCTTTCTGGAATACTGGCGTCTCGGGGGAGTTCAGGTATTTCGGTTTATCGTCGCCCAGCACGCGACCGCCAAAGGCGATAGTGCGACCTCGACTGTCGCGGATAGGGAACATGACGCGGTGGCGAAAACGGTCATATATTTTGTTGCCTTCATCTCTGACCACCAGTAAGCCGGCGTCGGTGAATTGTTCGATGTTGCTTTCGTCGCCCTCAGCTAAGGCCAGCAAATTATCCCAGCCTGGCGGAGCGTAGCCGATGCCAAAGGTGCGGGCTACTTCGCCGCTCAGGCCCCGCTGACGCAGGTAGGCAACGGCTTCATTGTTTGACTGGGTGTCCGGCAGGCTGCCTGCCTGTTTGCTCGTCTGCTCACGTAGTTGGCTGCGATAAAATTGGTCGGCCGTTTCGAGGACGGCGTAGAGTTGTCGCCGCCGGTTGGTATGTTCGTCGTCCCGAGCGCCTTCGGTGGGCACTTCCATGCCTACCAGGCTGGCCAGGGTTTCTACCGCACGGGGAAAGTCTATGCGGTCATAGTCCATAACAAAGCCGAGGGCGTTGCCACCAGCGCCGCAACCAAAGCAATAGTAAAACTGCTTGTCGGGGTTGACCGAAAAAGAGGGTGTTTTTTCATCGTGAAAAGGACAGCGCGCCGAGTGGTTTTTACCGGTTTTGCGTAAGTCGAGACGTGCGCCTACGACATCGACAATATCGACTCGATCAAGCAGGTCATCTATAAACCGTTGCGGGATTCTTCCGGACATGCAGTTACTCTTTTGGCTGCGTGCTTATTTAACCACAGAGTATTTAACTACAAACTATTTAATTGTGAGGCATTCAATCACGACGAGAGGTAAATATTTTGTGCCGGGACAAGTGTTTGCTTATTGCTGATGGGATATCGATTTACAGGCCGAGCGGTACGGTGTTCTTTAAATCGATGCTCTCTCAGCTAATCCTCTCTAAGCTAACTAAAGCGCACCCAGTTTGGCCTTTATAAGCTGGCTCACGGCGCCGATGTCGGCTCGACCCTGTAGGTGGGGTTTAAGGATGCCCATCACTTTACCCATATCGCGCATAGACTCAGCTTTGCTGTCATTGATGGCAGCAGCAATAAGCTCATCGAGCTCCTGCTCGCTCAAAGCGGCGGGAAGAAATTCTGCAATTACCGCTAATTCGGCCTGTTCCTGGGCAGATAAATCGTCCCGTCCTGCGGCATCAAATTGGGCAATCGAGTCTCGAC
>CALLDA010000084.1 GCA_937998635.1 uncultured Pseudomonadales bacterium | reverse complement strand
AACACAACACCTTTATCGAGGCGGGATTTAATTTGATCAGCCATATCCCGCAGGGCTTTGCCATCCACACCATCAACAACTTTTGCCAACAGCGAAATATCGCCCAGCTTGATGACATCAGCCAAAATATCGCCACCCGTGCTGTTGGCCAATTTAACTTTAAGTCCGTCAAGCTCTCGCTGTAACTGACGATTCTCCTCGACAAGATGCCCGGCTTTATCTAGCACATTACCGCGACTGGTTTTTAGAACCCCCACCACCTTATCCAGATCGACTTCAATATCTCGATAGTAGGCCAGAGCACTGGCACCAGTGAGTGCTTCAATCCGCCGCGTTCCCGCCGCAATGCCCGATTCAGAAATAATCTTGATTAAACCGATATCGCCAGTGCGTTTAACGTGTGTGCCACCACAGAGTTCGATAGAAAAACCATCACCCATGCTTAGAACCCGAACCGATTCGCCATACTTTTCGCCGAACAGGGCCATTGCGCCTTTTTCCTGAGCACTGGCCATAGACATCTCCTCGGTTTGCACAGGCGAGTTGAGCCGGATTTGCTCATTGACCAGAGCCTCTACATCGGCAAGCTGCTCAGCGCTCATCGCCTGTGCGTGGGTAAAATCAAAACGCAGGCGTTGAGCGTCTACCAGAGAGCCTTTCTGACTCACCTGCTCACCTAATATTTTTTGCAAAGCAGCCTGTAACAGGTGCGTCGCGGAATGATTCAAGGCCGTGGCCAGCCTCGTATCAGCTTCAACCTCCACCCTAATTTCATCACCCACCACCAGCTCGCCCTCAAGGAGCTGACCGATATGTAGATGGTTGTTGCCCTGCTTTTTACAATCTTCGATGGAGAAGCGAAGGCCCTCACCTATTAACTGACCCCGGTCACCCACCTGACCACCGGATTCGCCATAGCAGCTGGTTTGGTCGAGGATCACGACGGCCTTATCACCAGCCCGGAGTTTGTCAGCGGCCGCGCCATCTCGATACAGGGCTGTTACCCGTGCGGTAATTTGTAGAGACTGATAACCGGTAAATTCGGTGTCACCAGCAATATCCAATTTACTCGTGTAATCGATATCGAAGCGGCTCGCGGCCCGTGCCCGCTCTCGTTGCTCTGTCATGGCTCGCTCGTAGTCCTCAAGATCAAGACTGTAGTTACGCTCGCGGGCGATATCGTTGGTTAAATCAACCGGGAAGCCGTAAGTATCGTAAAGCTGAAAAATCAATGCGCCAGGGATAGTAGAGCCGTCCAGAGAATTCAGTGCATCCTCCAGCACCGCGAGACCTCTATCGAGGGTTTTGGCAAACTGTGCCTCTTCATCCTGTATGGCGTTTTCGACGATGTTCTGTTTGTCTACCAGCTCGGGATAGGCCTCGCCCATTTCAGCCACCAGGGTTTTCACCAGCTGGTAAAAGAATGGCGTAGTCACACCGAGCTTGTGACCGTGACGTAGCGCTCTGCGAATAATCCGGCGCAACACATAACCCCGGCCTTCGTTGGAGGGCAGTACGCCATCGACAATCAAAAACGAGCAAGAGCGGATATGATCGGCGATCACCCGCAGTGACTGCTCCGCCAGATCCTCAGTATTGGTAATTGTGGCAACAGCGGTAATCAAATTTGAAAAAATATCAATTTCGTAATTACTGTGCACACCCTGCATAACAGCGGCAATGCGCTCCAGACCCATGCCCGTATCTATCGAGGGCTTCGGCAGTGGCGTCAGGGTACCGTCAGCACTGCGCTCGTACTGCATAAACACCAGATTCCAGATTTCGATATAGCGATCCAGATCTTCGCCCTCACTGCCCGGTGGACCGCCCGGCACATCTTCACCATGGTCATAAAAAATTTCAGAGCAGGGACCGCAGGGGCCGGTATCGCCCATTTGCCAGAAGTTGTCTTCATCCAGACGGGACAGGCGATCAGCGCTGACACCGATTTCATTGATCCAGATATCCGCTGCTTCATCGTCGGAAATATGTACGGTCACCCACAACCGTTCTTTCGGTAGCTCCAGCACTTCAGTAAGAAATTGCCAGGCAAAGCGAATGGCTTCGGGCTTAAAATAATCCCCAAAACTAAAATTGCCGAGCATTTCAAAAAAAGTGTGGTGGCGGGCGGTAAAACCGACATTCTCCAGATCATTATGTTTGCCACCGGCACGGACACAGCGCTGGGAGGATGTCGCCCGCTGATAACTGCGCTGCTCGCTACCCAGAAAGACATCTTTAAATTGCACCATGCCCGCGTTGGTAAAAAGCAAGGTCGGGTCATTGCCGGGCACCAGACTGCTGCTCGCCACGACGGTGTGTCCATGGTCTTCAAAATAGGCTAAAAACGCCTGGCGAATTGCTGCGGTAGATTTAATAACTGACATGAATTTCCTGCCCTTCTAAGGCGCTAACTACAGGTAACTGTATAAAGAGTTTACATAAAACGGTGGATTGAATGGCTGATGATCGAATCAGCCCAGGCAGTCAAAAGCCCAGTTGGGCTTCAGAGAATGTCTTACCGGCAAGAATATGAAGGTGAAGATGGAATACAGTTTGACCAACATCAGCGCCATTATTAACAATCACACGAAACGCATCTTCCACCCCTGCCTGGCGAGCAATTTCACCAACGGCCAACATTACATGACCGAGCAAAGCCTTGTCTTCGTCACTGGCATCAACCAGGCGCGGAATAGCTTTTTTTGGAATCACTAACAAATGCGTCGGAGCCTTCGGCGCAATATCCTTAATCGCGATGCAATGCTCGTCCTCATAAACAATGTCAGACGGCAATTCTCGGTTAATGATTTTGGTGAACAGTGTTTCAGTCATAACTGAATTCCTTTTTTACTCGAGATTTCTGCTCTAGCGCTTTATTTAATTCTCTTACCTGGATTGCCTGAACTGAACT
>CALLDA010000083.1 GCA_937998635.1 uncultured Pseudomonadales bacterium | reverse complement strand
CCGACCCCAGCATTATGAATGCTGTGCTCTAACCAGCTGAGCTACATAGCCACAAAGGAGTGATCCGAGGGTGTTGATCTCGGAAGGGCGCGAATTTTGGCGATTTTCGGGCTTTTTGTCAAGGTGGTCGAGCGTGATGCCATCCAGTAATGGTGTTCGAAAGTAAAACTGCTTACCGGCAAACACTAGCTCTCACTAATCGATGCTTCCTGATTGTTATTTTCCTTCTTTAAGGCAACCATCAGCGCACCGGCTACCACGACGACTGCACCGAGCAATGTGGTGGCTGACATGGGTTCGGCGATGATATTGAACCAGGGGAAGAAGCTCAGGCCCCACATAAAAACCAGGGTGAATATCGGTAGCGTAGTCATCATGGCGCTGATTTTTGATGCCTCCAAATGCGCCAGGGCTTCAGCGAAGCTCCCCGCGCCTAGCAGAGTGCTGGTGGCGCAAAAGATCAGCAGTGCAATATTGACCGAACTTAAAGAAGTGATATCGCCGGGACTGGAGAACGGCAGGAAGGCAATGATGCCGAGCAGGTAAACCACCATCATGACCTGGGATGAGGTGAAGTGTATGAGGAGTTGTTTTTGGAGTATGGCGTAGCTGGTCCAGGTGATGGCAGCCAGGGTGATCAGACCCATGCCGAGGGTGTAGGTGTTGAGGCCGTCCATCATGACGATAATCCGAGGGTAGAAAAACATCGCCAGCCCACACATGAAAATAGCGCAGCCCAGCCACTGCATACGGGTAAAGGTTTCGCCGAATAAAAATACGCTGGAGACAAGGAGCAGGACGGTAGCGAGCTGGATGATTACCTGGGTAGCTTCGGGGGTGATGTGTTGGACCCCGAAAGTGTAAAACAGGTAGTTGCCAATCAGCAGGGCGCCGCAGGCCAGTAAGACCAGTCGCAATCGAGCGTTACCGGTTTGATAAATGCCTTTTAATTGTCTGCGCGAATAAAGAAACGGCAATAGAATGGCGCTGGCGAACACAAAGCGGTAAAAACTGACGGTGTAGGGGTCGAGTTGTAGGAGGACGCTTTTGACTGCAATGGGGAAGAGTCCCCAGAGGGTGCAGGCGAGAAGGGTCAGGAAAAGTCCGTAGCCTCGGCGTCCGGATATTACGTGGACATTGTTTGCCGAGGGGGAGTCACTCATCCAGGTTTGTTCACCCTGTTGATTTGCACGGTTTGTCTAGACCTTGAAACTCTAGACATTGAATCGAAAGTGCACGACATCACCATCGGCGACTACGTAGTCTTTACCTTCGAGTCGCCATTTGCCCGCGTCTTTGGCTCCTGCTTCGCCTTTGCAGGCGATAAAATCTTCATAGCTGATCACTTCAGCGCGGATAAAGCCTTTTTCAAAATCTGTGTGAATTTTCCCGGCCGCCTGAGGGGCGGTGGCACCGATGGGAATGGTCCACGCGCGGACTTCTTTAACCCCTGCGGTAAAGTAGGTGTGCAGGCTTAACAGGCTGTAACCGGCCCAGATTACGCGGTTGAGGCCGGGTTGATCCATGTCCATCTCGGCGAGAAATTCGGCTTTGTCTTCGTCGTCTAATTCGGCGATTTCAGCTTCCAGCTTGTTGCAAATGGGCACCACCTGAGCACCTTCTGCGGCGGCAAGGTTTTCAACGGCTGTGAGATGTGGGTTATTGCTAAAGCCATCCTCGGCAACATTGGCGATATACAGGGTCGGTTTGAGGGTGAGCAGGCTGAGTTCTCGTAGTTGCTCTATTTCGTCGTCACTCAAGCCCATTGAGCGCACTGGTTTAGCTTCGTTGAGGTGGGGCAATATTTTGTCGAGCAGGGCGATCAGGGCTGCGGCGGTTTTGTCGTTACCTTTGGCGGCCCGGGCAAATTTTTGATGGGCTTTTTCTACGCTGTCGAGATCGGCCAGGGCCAATTCGGTATTGATGATTTCTATATCAGCAACCGGGTCGATCTGATTGGCGACGTGAATAACGTTTTCGTCTTCAAAGCAACGCACCACATGGGCGATGGCGTCGGTTTCTCGAATGGTGGCTAAAAATTTATTACCCAGGCCTTCGCCTTTGGATGCTCCTTCGACCAGGCCCGCAATATCAACAAATTCCATAGTGGTAGGAATAATATTTTCAGGCTGCACGATGAGCGCTAAGGCGTCCTGTCGGGCGTCTGGCACCGGCACGACACCGGTGTTGGGTTCTATGGTGCAGAAGGGAAAGTTCTCTGCATCAATACCCGCCCTGGTCAGTGCATTAAACAGCGTTGATTTGCCGACATTCGGCAGACCGACAATACCGCATTTAAAACCCATGGTTTTCTTATCTCTTGGTTAGTTGGAGCCAGTTAGAAATTGTTTGTTGGTGTTCGCTTTGACCTAGCTGCTGTGCAGCCTCTTCATGGCATCATTCCAACGACCTGCGACGGCTAGCGGTAAGGCATCGAGGGCATCGTCAATACTCTTTTGAATCAGCGCCTGCTCATTTTGTGGTGCCCGGCGTAGTACAAAATCAACCACATCACCAGCGTGGCCGGGATGACCAATGCCGATGCGCAGGCGGGCAAAATCTTTGTTATTACCCAGCGCTTTAATCACGTCGCGCAGGCCATTATGACCGCCGTGACCGCCACCTTTTTTTAAGCGGCTGATGCCAGGCTTGAGGTCAAGCTCATCGTGGGCAACCAGTATTTCGGCTGGCAGAATATTATAAAACCCCGCCATGGCTCCCACGGCTTTGCCGCTCAGGTTCATATAGGTGTTGGGAATGAGTAGTCGAGTGTCCTGACCATCAATCGTTAAGCGTGCGGTGGCCCCAAAAAATTTATCCTGAGCCTGGAGGTTGACACTGTATTTTCGTGCGACTTCGGCGACAAAATCGGCGCCCGCATTGTGTCGGCTGTGCTCATACTGGGGGCCAGGATTACCCAGCCCCACGATGAGTTTTACCGTAGTGTCCAATCAAGTAGCCTCTGGGCTTAAAGGAGGAAGTTAGTCCTCGTCACCGGTTTTGTCATCTGCTTCTGCATCTGAATCGGCATCTTCTTCTGCCTCGGTTTCAACCGTATCGACATCCTCCTCAACCTCTTCTTTCCTCTTGTTGACGGTGACGACAGGCAAGTCATGATCTTCACCATGTTGCAAGGCCACGCTTTCCACACCGCTAGGAATGGGCAGGTCGGAGATATGAACGATATGGCCGATATCGATGTCGAGCATATCGACTTCGATATATTCAGGCAGATCCCCGGGCAAACATTCAATTTCAAGATCAGTCATGCTGCGGGCGATAATGCCACCGCTGGTTTTGACACCGACACAGGCTTCTTCATTAATAAAGTGCAGTGGCACACGAGTGGTCAGCTTCTGCAGTTTATCGACCCGTAGAAAATCGACATGCAGAATGATGGGCTTGGCCGGGTGGCGCTGAACATCTTTTAAAATGACATCTTCACTTTTTTCATCGATATTGAGCGTCAAAATGTGTGAATAAAAAGCCTCGTTGTCTAGCGCATGAGATATTTCTTTGTGCATTAGCGAGATTTTTTGAGGTGCATTTTTTCCGCCATAAACGATGGCAGGTATTTCTTGCGACAGACGACGTAGGCGGCGGCTCGCACCTTTCCCTACTTCGTTCCGATCTTTGGCATTGAGTACAAAATCGACCATTGCCTTTACTCCTTTGTTTAAAAAAAGAATGTTGAAACCGCGATAACTTTTGCGACCAAATTAATGCGGTATTGATGTTTAGTCAGGGCGCTGTGCCGCGACGGGTTTATCCATGCGTTATTCGATTATTAGCGGTTCAATAACTAGCGCTAATCAAACATCGCACTGATGGATTCTTCATTGCTGACTCTGCGGATAGTTTCGGCGAGCATTTCGCCCAGTGACAAATTCCGAATTTTGCCGCTCGCTTTAGCCGCTTCGCTGAGCGGGATGCTGTTAGCTACCACCAGGGTATCCAGGTGGGAATTAGTGAGGTTATCTATCGCGGTACCAGACAGGACTGGGTGCGTGCAATAAGCTACGACCTTTTTCGCGCCCTGTTCTTTCAGGGCGTCGGCGGCTTTGCACAATGTGCCTGCGGTATCGACGATATCATCGACCAGCAGGCAGGTACGGTCAGCGACGTCACCAATAATGTTCATGACCTGGGCCTGATTGGCCTCAGGGCGACGTTTATCAATAATGGCCAGGTCAGTATTCAACTGTTTGGCCACTGCCCGTGCGCGGACAACACCGCCAATATCAGGTGATACGACGATTAAGTCCTGATAATTTTGTTTTTCAATATCTTTGAGTAAGACCGGTGCGCCGTAAACGTTTTCTACCGCGCAATCAAAGAAGCCCTGAATTTGTTCTGAGTGCAGGTCAACCGTGACCACCCGGGTGACGCCGACATTGTTAATCATGTCGGCGACGACTTTGGCGCTGATCGGTACCCGAATAGAACGCACACGTCTGTCCTGCCGGGCATAGCCAAAATAGGGCACGACGGCAGTGATCCTACCCGCCGAGGCACGGCGCAGGGCATCGATCATCAGTACCAGTTCCATCAGGTTTTTGTTGGTCGGTGCGCAGGTCGATTGGATGATAAACACATCTCGACCGCGAACATTGTCATTGATTTCGACGTTTATTTCGCCGTCCGAAAATTGTGAGACCATCGAGTCGCCGACTTTTATTCCCAGTGAGCGAGCAATTTCAGAAGCCAGCTCTGGATTCGAATTGCCGCTAAAGAGCATAAGGTTGGCCATGGACATGTCCTGGGGTTGAATGCGTTGGAATTGCGTGCGCTAGATTTGAATTAAGCGTTATCTGTGGTGATTAACAGGAGAGAAAAAATATTGGCTGGGGCGGGAGGATTCGAACCTCCGGGTGACGGGATCAAAACCCGTTGCCTTAACCACTTGGCCACGCCCCAATTGTTTGTTTTGCAGATTGTTAATTCTGCGGCTGATATATTTTTACTGGCAGTGCGCTGGCGATTTATTAAGCCCCTGGGCAATAAATCCTTGCCATTGCACCGGTTTTTTCGCGAGAACTGCCGCCGCCTGTGCCTGATTAGCAAAGCTGGCAAACACACAAGCCCCCGTGCCAGTCATTTGTGCGGGGGCGTATTGGTTTAACCAGAGTCTGACAGTTTTGAGCTCAGGGTGGCGTTTTTCTGCCACATCCTGGCAGTCGTTACCGGCACCGTGATCGCGAAAGGCGCGTATTGTGATCGGCGATGCGTTCCTTGTCAATTGCTGGTCGTTGAATATCTCGGTGGTTGATATCGAGCATGGGGGCTTTATTACCACATACCACAAGGGCGGCATATCTACTGGACTTAGGTGCTCACCAATTCCCTCGGCCCAGGCGGTGTGGCCATGGATAAATACGGGTACATCGGCACCCAGTTTTAGTCCGATTTCGGCAAGCTCATCCAGGTGGTAGTTAAGATTCCAGAGCTTGTTCAGGGCGATCAAGGTTGTCGCGGCGTCGCTACTTCCGCCACCCAGGCCGCCACCGATAGGTAAACGCTTGGTGAGATGAATATCTGCACCCAAAGCACAGGATGCGTGTTGTTGTAAGCTGAGTGCTGCGCGGGTGACGAGATTGTTGTGTGGATCACTGCTTAGATGGCTTTTTAGATGGTTGTTTAGATGAGCCTGTAAATCGTCCTGCAAGTCGGACTGTTCAGCGACTGTGGGGTCGGTGCCCAGGGCATCGCAGTGAATGGAGAGTGTAAGGGTTTTATCGCTGCGCAGTTCGAAGCTCAGATTGTCGCCATAGTCGAGCAGTTGAAACAGGGTTTGCAATTCGTGGTAGCCGTCAGGGCGTCGTCCAGTAATGCGCAAAAACAGATTGAGTTTGGCGGGAGCGAGGATTTCTAGCATCACAGATTCTAAGGTTTGGGGTCGCTGTACTGGGCCGTTAAATCCATGTTTTGTGTCGGGCCGTCAAAAAAGGGATGGTTAGCTGTCGCAAAAATATGTTCTTTAATTATCAGCTTAAAGTGAGTTTCACCCTGAGTAGCGGTGATCTTGCCGGGGAGTATGCCTGCTTCAGTCTGGCGATATTTTGAGAAGACTAATTGCCAGCCGTTTTGTCGCAGGTTTGCCAGGAGGCTTTGTTGGTTGAAACTTTGCTTGCTCGCCAGAGTGCTGGGAGCGGGAATGCCGCGTATCCAATAAGATAATTCGTCGATGGGTAGCTCCCAACCCAGCAGATGGCGGGCGAGCTTCTTGGCTGACACGGATGAGATGTCAGGGGCTTTGGCCTGGCGCAGGGTGACAAAACCGTCGTCACCAAATATCTGTACCGTTCCTGCACCAAAAGGGCCACTAAGCAGTAGGCTGAACTGGTTGACTTGTTGATGCCAGTCGAGCCAGGCACTGCCGCCTTCGGAGGCGGTTTCGTAGCCAATCTTGCCTTTAATATGCCAGTTCGATATACCAAGCATTTGTTCGTGATGGCGAGGCCACAAAGCTGGAACCTGAGTTTGAGTGTCGGTGCTCAAGATTTGATGGCTGCAGGCACTTAACAGTATTTGTCCCGCGATCAGACCCAGCAACAAATACCATTTGCAGTGCCGCTGAGGGAAGCTGGTGATAGGGGCCATGCTTTGTTGCTGGTTTAGAGTGATACCTGGAATCGATCCAGGGTATCAAGCAGGTGCTTACTGTCGGGCGCGCTTTCCAGTGCTTTGCGCCAGACATTACGGGCCTCCTCTTTTTTGCCGCTGACCCAGAGTACTTCACCTAAATGAGCAGCGACCTCAGGGTCGGGCGCGCTAGCCATTGCCGTTCGCAGGTGGGTCTCGGCTTCCTCATACTTACCCAG
>CALLDA010000082.1 GCA_937998635.1 uncultured Pseudomonadales bacterium | reverse complement strand
CATCCCATCGACACGAGCCGACCCCCACACTGCCCCCATATTGCGGAAATATCATGACTAACGTTAGCGATCGATACGCCCAAAGCAAGCTACACGCCCAATCCCACGTCGATGAAATTCACCAGCAAGGCTATACCGTGGTGCGCGATGCCATCTCGCCGGAGCTGGTAGCTGAAATACGAGATTGCCTCACAAGCTTTGAAGAAGAGGGCAAAATGCCCTTTAGCGAAAACAATTTCGAGGGCTTCAAAACTGGGCGAATCTATAACCTGCTGGATCAGAGTGAATTATTCGCACAAATTCCCATACACGAGAACTTGCTACCCATCGGCGAGGGCATGCTTGACAGGGGGCTACTGCTTTCGTCCATTTCGGCCATAGCTTTGCACCCCGGCGAGTCGGCCCAACCGATTCACGCTGACACTCAGCTGCTTAATCTCGTCCGCCCCCACGTACCCATTTCTGTCACCTGCATGATTGCGATATCTGATTACACTGCGGATAACGGTGCGACGCGTATTGTGCCGGGCAGCCACTTGCTAAAAGAAAATCCCGAATACGGCGGCGAATTTAACGACGCCATACCGGTGGAATTCAGTGCTGGAAGCGCCCTCTTTTTAGACAGCCAACTCTGGCATGGCGGCGGCGCGAACAAGTCCACTGAGCCACGAATCGGCGTCGTGCTGGCTTATTGCGCGGGATGGACCCGGCCCCAGGAAAACTTGCTGCTTGGCTTATCCAGAGAAAAAGCCCAACGACTGCCAAGGCGTTTGCAGGAGCTACTCGGCTACAGCATCTATAAAGGCCAGTGGGGACATATTGCAAGGCAGGACCCCATAGAGCTGATTGGCTCTGCACCCGGCAAGGGCATGGTCTGGGATGCCAGTGAACGTAAAAAACCTCAGCAAGTCTGACGCCTGGCTTTTTACACCTTGCTTCTAGCGCCCCTCTTTCATACAGCACCGCCCCTACAGCACCGCCTGATAAGACAACTAAGGTCTACCGCCAGACCGTTCAGCCCAGACCAGTTTCAGCCAGGTCAAAGACTGAACAACTGACTTGCCATCGGTATCGGCAAGCCGTGTTAACCTTCCCCCCTCCCTTAGCCTCCCTGTAGTCGTTCTGTAGTCCAGCTATAGCCGCCCCGGCAACCTGACTACCCGCCAACACCGCTGCCAATACCGCGAGTCCTATCGCTAATTTATCGATGAGCGTGATAATCTAAGGCCGTCAAAAACTTACAGGATCTCACCATGAGTCAAACCAGTCACACACCTCGAATGCTCGAAGGCGTCCGCGTTCTCGATTTTACTCAATACGTTGCCGGACCAACGGTGACCCGCATGATGGCCGAGTTAGGCGCCGAAATTATCAAGGTGGAACAAACCCCCGGCGGTGACCCCTCTCGGCAAATCCCAGTATTCAAAAATCGTCGCAGCATTTACTACCTCCAGCACAACCGAGGCAAGAAAAGTCTGTGCGTGGACTTCTCGAAGCCGGAAACTATCGACATGCTCCACGATCTGGTCAAGACCGTCGATATCGTGGTCGAGAACTATGGCCCTGGTGTGATGAAAAAACGTCAGCTTGACTACGAAGCGCTCAGTAAAATTCATCCCAAATTAATTATGTTATCGATCTCCGCCTTTGGCCGAACCGGCCCGCTGTCAGACAAAGTCGGCTTCGACCTGATCGCCCAGGCATTTTCCGGTTTGATGCACATGACCGGCGAACCCGACAGACCCCCGCAATTTGTCAACATGGCTATTGCTGATGTTAACGCTGGAGTTCACGGCTTTGCCTCGCTGGGCTATGCCCTGTTCCACCGGGACCGCACCGGGCGCGGACAATATATCGATATCGCCATGGTCGATGCGCTTTACCACATGCACGAAGCCAACGTGCAATTCTGCGCCAATGCCAAAAGCGAATTTAATCCGATTCGCTGTGGCACCCACAATAAGGGTCTGGCGCCCTACGGTGTCTTTAAGGGCGCTGAGGGCTGGATAGCCATACTCGCCGGAGATTTACAGTGGGCCGGTCTGCCCCGAGCCATGGGCCGGGAAGACTTGATCGAAGACCCGAGATTTTCCGAGACACGCAATCGCGCCAAACACTCGGATGAATTAGTCGCACTAGTCGAGGCCTGGATGGCCACCCAGGAAAGTGATCAAGCCATCCTCGATGCCCTGGCGGAACAACGGGTACCCTGCGCACCGGTGTTATCGGTGCGAGATACTCTGACACATCCCCACTTTATCGCTAGAGAAATGGTTCGCAAGGTGCCGGATGCCGGTATCGACCACGACGTTACTATTCCTGGTTTCCCCATTAAATTCTCCGAAAATAAGGAATTGCCCGAGCTATGGACCGCTACCCGTGGGCAGGATAATGGCGAAGTATTGAAAGCCGCCCTCGGTTATACCGATGAGCAGATACAATCCCTGGAACAACAGGGCGTTATCCAGGCGGCACAAGCTTCCTGATCTCGCCATAAACTATCAATACAAACTATCAAACACTGACAAATCAACTATCAAACTAATGAGGAGACAAATATGAGTATTTCTTTTGACGGACGAGTCGCAGTGGTCACCGGTGCAGGATCAGGCCTCGGTCGCAGCCATGCTAAATACTTTGCCGCTAATGGCGCCAAAGTCGTGGTCAACGATCTGGGTGGCAGCGTCGCAGGCACCGGTGGTTCGAGCAAAGCGGCTGATGAAGTGGTGAAAGAAATCACCGACGCCGGGGGTGTTGCGGTAGCCAATTATGACAGCGTCGCGAGCGAAGAAGGCGGTGCCAATATCATCAAAACGGCGGTCGACAATTTTGGCAAGGTTGACATACTCATTAACAATGCTGGTAATGTGCGGGATAAAAGTTTTGCCAAGATGGATCTTAAAGATTTCACCTCCCTGATGGATGTGCATTTAATGGGTGCGGTTTACTGCACCAAGGCCTGCTGGCCGATGATGCTGGAAAACCGTTATGGTCGCATCGTTCACACCACCTCGGCGGCCGGATTATTCGGCACCCACGGCCACACCAATTATTCCAGCGCAAAAATATCTCTGGTGGGCTTTATGAATGCCCTCAAACAGGAGGGCACCTCCAAAAATGTCCTGGTTAACTGTGTCGCGCCTATGGCCTTAACCCGTATGACAGAAGAGGTTATGTCACCCAAACTAGCGCCGAAAATGAAACCCGAATATGTCACCGCACTCATGGCCTGGCTATGTTCCGAGGAATCCACCCTGGCCGGTGAAATCATCGAAGCAGGCATGGGCTATTACAGCAAGGTGCAGATTGTTGAAGCGCCGGGCTATATCTTCAAGGGCGAAGAGGTGCCAGCGCCTGAACAAATTCGCGATAGCTGGGATAAGATTAGCGATATGACTGGCGCATTACCCTACCCCGGCGCCGACGATGTGATTCGCGCCGTGTTTGGCAAGCTAAAAGCCAGCGCCTAAATCAATCGAGCGTAAGCTATGAAGAGGACTACCATCACCATGACGGCCCTCTTCATAGCCCTGACCCGCGGTTTATTAAAACACTCATAAATGGCCTCCTAATTACCCATGCCCCGCCGACTCAACCTCTCCGTTCTGGGTAGCTACGACGCCAACCCAACCGAGCATAAACTCGCCTACGAACTAGGCCAGAGTCTGGCAGACATGGACTTCAATGTAATATCCGGTGGCCAGGAGGGCGTGATGCTTAGCCTGTGTGAAGCTATCCATGAGCACCGGAGCAATGGCTACGATAGCGCCTATATTGTCGGAATTCTGCCCTTTGGTAATTTTTCTGACGCCAATGACTACCTTGACCTCGCCGTGCCGGTGGGCGCACCTCATCTTCAAAATTCAATTGTGCCGCTATCCGCCGACATGGTTATTACCATTGGTGGCGCTGCAGGTACGCTGGCTGAACTCGCACTGGCCTGGCAGTATAAAAAACCTATCGCCCTACTGGGCAATGAGGGCTGGTCTGGAAAATTAGCCGGGCAACGACTGGATTCCCGACGGCAAGATCAGTTGGCGCACTTCCATGAGGTAGAGGATCTATTCGAATGGATCAAGCACACTAAACAGGAAATTGAGGCGCAACATCTGTAACAGTAAATAGCTATAAAATTGCGCCATGCAAAATCATTAGATTGTTTAGCTAATATGGATCGCATATATGGATCGCGTGATAATTATCGGAGCCGGTCAGGCAGGGGGGCAGGCTGCTGCCAGTTTAAGACAACAGACTTATAAAGGCGAAATATTGCTCTTTGGCGACGAACCCCATCCGCCTTACCAGCGCCCCCTGCTTTCAAAGCAATACTTGTCTTCTGAGGAAGAACAGGAGCGTATTTTTCTGCGGGCAGAGGCATTTTACCTCAAGCACAAAATCACCCTCCGCCTCGGCGAAAGCATTGAGAAAATTAGCCCCAACGTTAATTCCGTCACCACATCCACGGGGGAACAGATCCGCTATCGGGATTTGATTCTTGCCCTCGGCAGTCGACCGAGAACGTTAACTATTCCCGGAAGCGATCTCAGGGGCATTCACTATTTACGTACCCTTGATCATGTCGATGTCATCAAATCTGAGATGCTAGCAGGCAAAAAACTGGTGATTATCGGCGGCGGCTATATCGGTCTTGAAGTCGCGTCGGTTGCCGTGAAAATCGGCCTGGATGTCCTTATTATAGAAACCGAGGACCGTATTCTTAAGCGTGTCACCACTGAGGAGATGAGTGCCTTTTATCATCAACTGCACGTAGATCGCGGTGTACAGATTTGTTTAAACACCAGCATCGCTAGCTTTTCCGGTCAGGAAAACCTCGAAGGAGTCGTCTGTGGAGACAAAGTGGTGCCAGCGGATATGGTCATCGTCGGCATTGGTATAGTGCCAAATACTAAGCTGGCCCAGGCTGCCGGCATTGCCTGTGACAATGGCATTAGTACCGACGAATATTGCCGAACCTCGATTGACAATATTTATGCTGCCGGGGATTGCACCCATCACCCCAACCCTATCCTAGGACGGCGCTTACGCCTGGAATCTGTGCCCAACGCCATGGAACAAGCCAAGGTAGCGGCGTCGAACATCCTTGGCAAAAATAAAGCATATGCCGCCGTACCCTGGTTTTGGTCCGATCAATATGAACACAAGTTACAGATGGTAGGATTTTCTACCGATGGGCAGGAGCAATGTCTGCGCGGTGACAAAGCCGCGAAAACTTTTGCCATTTATTATTTTCGCGACCAGCGCCTGGTCGCTGTAGATGCGGTTAACGCGCCGGCGGACTTTGCCGCCGGCAGGCAGTTTTACGACCGTCGCTTTGATTTAAAAAAACTCAGCAATATCGATATCGACATAAAGGACTGTTTGATGGATGATCAGATAGACCACTAAACGGTTTTATAAACGCTTAGCTCTCATGGTATAAACACGCCTCTAAAAATCGCACGCGTGCCTACAATAAAACGCAACAATATAATAACTAAGGAGAGCATTATTTTGTCAAAAATCACTTTTGTTCAACACGATGGAGAAACGCAAACACTCGATGTAGAAAACGGTCTTTCTGTCATGAATGCCGCTGTAGACAACCTCATTCCCGGTATTGACGCCGATTGTGGAGGCGAATGTAACTGTGCCACATGCCACGTCTATGTGGATGAAACATGGATGCCCAAAGTCGGGCTGCCTGGCGCCATGGAAGAGGCCATAATGAGTCTCAACCCGGAGCGGCAAAGTAATTCCCGCTTGAGCTGTCAGATTAAAGTATCTGATGAACTAGACGGTCTGGTAGTGAACTTACCGGAATTTCAATACTAGAAACCCGAACAATAATAACGATTTCGTATACAGGAGTAAGAAATTATGTCTTATATACCACAACCAAGAACGACTATGCTCGGCAGAGACCCCAGCAGCGTCCCCCTTGAAGATATCGATGTTTCACAGGCAGCGCTGTTTCACTCCAACACGATGTGGGGATTCTTTGATCGTCTAAGAAAAGAAGACCCAATCCATTACTGCAAAGATTCCGAATTTGGCCCCTTCTGGTCGGTCACCAAATTCGATGACATTATGGCGGTGGAAGGCAATCCTGAGGTGTTTTCCTCTGAACCTGCCATTAGTCTCCAGGATCCTGATGAAGAGCTAAATGTTTCTATGTTTATTGCCATGGATGAGCCAAAGCACGGCGATCAGCGCCGCACTGTGCAGGGTGCCGTGGCCCCTAGAAATCTGGCTAATATGGAAGAGCTTATTCGCGAGCGTGCGGGCGCGATACTCGATGCGCTGCCGGTTGGTGAAACCTTCAACTGGGTTGAAAAGGTCTCGGTCGAATTAACCACGCAGATGCTGGCCACCCTGCTCGACTTCCCTCAGGAAAACCGACATAAATTAACCTACTGGTCCGATGTGGCGACACAAGTGCCTGGTCCCGGCTCAATTTGTGCGACAGTTAGCGAACGCAACCAAATTTTGATTGGTGAATGTGTACCGGCGTTTATGGGCATGTGGATGGAACGCGCTGCCTCTGAGCCAAGGTTTGATTTGATTTCGATGATGGCCCATGGCGAAGCCACTAAAAACATGGCTCAGGAACGGCCTATGGAATTTCTGGGCAATATTCTGTTGTTGATTATCGGCGGCAATGACACTACACGAAACTCAATTTCAGGTAGCGTGCTCTTCCTCAATGAAAATCCTGGCGAATATGCCAAACTGAAAGCAAACCCCGATTTAATCACCAACATGGTGCCAGAGATCATTCGCTACCAAACACCGGTCATTCATATGCGCCGCACCGCCACCCGAGACTTTAGCTTGAAGGGGAAAGACATAAAGAAAGGCGATAAAGTCGTTATGTGGTATGTCTCTGGCAACCGTGATGAAGAGGCCATTGACCGGCCCTACGACTTTATAATCGACCGAGAAAAACCCCGTCATCACCTTGCCTTTGGTTTTGGCATCCATCGCTGCATGGGTAACCGTCTGGCAGAAATGCAGCTCAGAGTGGTTTGGGAAGAAATCCTCAAACGCTTCGACAAAATCGAACTGGCCGGTGATCTGGTGCGCGCTAACTCTAATCTCGTCAAGGGCTACACCGAGCTGCCGGTACGGGTGCAGCCGCTATAGGGAAAAGGTGCGTCAGCTAAAGGAAAGAATGGTCGCACATAATGATCATGCCCGAATGATCCAGCAATAAAATCGGGCGGCTTATCCTTTATGGAGAAGCCGCCTGCTTGGCCTACCGGCGTTCCACCTTAGCTTACTGGCATCCCGTCGAAGTCGCGCCGGCAAGCTAAACACCACCATCATAATTGGTGTCTTAATTCTCGTCTTAAGTGCCATGACAACCACCTTTCAATCCAGACCAGGCCGCCTAATGTCCTTGATCTTTGAAGAACTCGATCACCAGCCCACACCCCTGGGCGACATCAGTTTACGGCGTCGATCCGAACCCCGATTAAATGGCGACATCCTCTATGAAGTAAAACTGGGTGACGAATTTTTGATGTCCAGCCTGTTCACTGCCGCAGAGATTGAACTTTCTCATCTGGGGCTTGCCGGACTAGGAGGCTCAAAGTTAGCAGGAACTGGGCTAGACGTAATCGTCGGTGGTTTAGGTCTGGGCTACACCGCCCAGGCGGCACTGGCTTATCCCGCTGTAAAACGCCTCACCGTCATTGAAATACTACAGCCCGTTATCGACTGGCATCAACGGGGCCTCGTGCCGGTCGGCCCTCAGCTCAGTGCCGACTCCCGCTGCGAACTCCGGCAGGCAGATTTTTTCGCTGTCGCAGCTAATCCCGATAGCGGCTTTCATCCCGACGAACCTAATCGTCAGGTCGATGCCGTATTACTGGATATTGATCACACGCCAGATCACTGGCTGAATCCTCAAAACAGCAGTTTTTACACAGAGGCTTCACTACAAATATTACGCAGCAAAATTCAAACTGGTGGCGTGTTTGGCCTCTGGTCAAACGAACTACCATCGGAGCAATTTACAGACGTCTTAAAAACGGTTTTTCAGCTCGTCGAAACTCATGTAGTGGCTTTCCCCAACCCCTACACGAATGAAGAATCAACTAACGGTATTTATCTGGCCTATGTATAAACGGCTGGCTATTTAATAAGCTCTCGGCTACCGGTCGCTCGTTGTCCTCGCTTAGTCTTCATCTAGAGCTGCTCTATGGGGCTAGCTACTGTTTCCGGCACAAAGTTCTCAAGCAGATCCAGCGCCCGCAGCACGGCTATCACATTAGTAAATTTAGCCTTTAAAGAAAGTCGTTCTTGTCTTTAATAATACTGCCTGTACGTTTATACAAACGTACATTATGGAACCTTTAACGATTCAGCCCTGAATACCTATTCTTATTGATACTGCTGAGTCGGACTACTCACCTCAGCAAAAACCTCCGCACTACCGTCACGCTTAAGCAATAGCACCTGATAAGGTGAAAAACGCTCGTCCATCTCCATACCGGGGCTACCCATCGGCATGGCCGGTACCGCCAGACCGCGAGCATCAGCCGGTGGCGCAGCGAGGAATTCGTGAATATATCTGGCCGGAATATGCCCCTCGAAGACATAGCCCTGTTCTGACACCGCCGTGTGACAGGACTGGTATTCCGGTGCAATACTCTGCTCAGCCTTGAGCTGATTTAAATCTGCCGGATGATGCGTGGTCAGCGAGAAACCCCGTTGCTCAGCATGCTCCACCCACTTACCACAACAACCGCAGGTGGGGCTTTTGTAGACATCCATAGCGATAATATTGTTAGCAGGCATCGCCGTGATTTCCGCCACTTGAGAGGCCGTTTCACCACCCTCCTGCATCGCCACTGGCTCACTGCTCTGCTCTGAACAAGCCATTATTAACAACATCACCACACTGGCCAGAATAGTTAAAACTCGATTAATTTTCACTTGATCTCCTGAAATGGGTTTAACGTGAACCAACGGTAATAATTTCAAACTTGCTCAACTCGACCTGCCCCACGGGACTATAGCGAAACTCCAGGACCAATAGAAAGCTCCATTGCTCTTTTAATAACAGGCACCCTGATTAAGTTTAGTTTCATCTCTCATCGATGAGGAAATGTTATGCTGCAACCTTCCCCCATCACTCAGTAAAAGCGAGCGCCAATGGCTAAACCTAATTACTCTTACGAAAAACGACAACGAGACCTGGCAAAGAAAAAGAAAAAAGAAGAGAAACGCCTGAAAAAACAGAGTGGGCGCCCTGACGCTGATACTGTCAGCCCTGAGGAAAATACGGAGCCGCCCACCGGCGACGCGACACAGGATTAACTTGATCCTCTCCTTACGACTCAAACGACTACGGAATAAATTATCAGACAGGCTTAGGGCTTAGGGCTTAGGGCTTAGGGCTTTAGAAAAAGACAACGGGATAATTTCCATATAAATTGCAATAAATACTCAATTTAAAAGCTTAAATGGATAATTCCTGAGACTGACACACAATCGCCAGCCAGGGCTGCTGATGCAGTGGTTTACCCTCAGGCCGATAATAGTGATCAATGATGCTAAAACCCGCCTGCTCAAGACAGAACTTACTCTCCTCAAGTTCCATGTAATGACCATAGCGCTCACCCTGCCAGCCCTCCGCATCACCTCGCGGATTAGACATAAACAAAACCCCACCAGCCCTCAAGGCACGGTGACATTGAGTTAAAACGCGAGGCAGCTCCTGACCCGGCACATGAAATAGCGAGGCATTGGCAAAAATACCATCGAAACGATTTTCTCCCAGATCGAGACTTAAAAATTGCTGATGCAATACCGGGCAGGCACTGTGCTGATGCGCCATCTCGCAAAACGCCTGACTACCGTCCAGACCTGTTGCTCGATGACCTAAAGCTTTAAAGGTCAACAGATCTCGTCCGGGACCGCAGCCAAAATCGAGAATATCCAGCGCCTTATCCCTGCCCCACTGCCTGACCAGAGCCTGCAAAAATGCGGCTATATTCTGACTAACATCATGATCACGGGTACCCAGCCAGAAGGACTTTGCGTTAGCCTCGTAATGACCAAGCGTGACGCTTTCTATTTCGTCGAGAATAGCCTCGCTGAGCATAAGCGAGGAACGTTTAACCACGACCACGCCTTCCCTGCGCTGACCCAGAGCTGAACCAGCTCGACCGAGCACCCCAACCGCGTGACTCAATTACCACGACCTCACACCGCCAGCGCTAAAGGTATCACTGCCCGAACTGAAAATTCGGCGTTTCTCGATCCTGGCCTGCCACTGCCACGTCAACAGCCAGACAACAGGCGCAACCTGGGCAAAAGTATTCAAGGATGTCGACCGGGTCTTGCTGACGTCTGCGAACAATTGTCTCGGCTTGCTCGAAACAATCAGCAAGGCTTCGACGCGTTGCGACTATATTATGTTTCCAGTCCTGAGTATCGTCACAAAATTCAGTCTGGCAGTGACAACACACCAAGCGTTTACCTACGCGCTTAACACCCTCCGTACCGGTGTTAGCGGGAATATCCGCA
>CALLDA010000081.1 GCA_937998635.1 uncultured Pseudomonadales bacterium | reverse complement strand
ATGCTAGATACCAACTTCCGCATTATGGAGCAAATTCGCGAACGTGTTGATGCTATCGTCGAAGATCCTAAAACCGCAGCGGCACTTAAACCTTATTATGCTTATGGCTGTAAACGGCCGACCTTCCACGATGAATATCTGCCGACATTTAACAAGCCTAATGTTCATCTGGTTGACACAGCACCCCGTGGTGTTGCCGAAATCAATGAGAGGGGTGTTGTCCATGATGGCGTAGAGTATCCACTTGATGTGCTGATTTACGCGACCGGATTCCAGTGGATGGCGACTGCCACATTTGACATGATCAAGGGCCGTGATGGTCGATCCCTGAAGCAAACCTGGGATGAGGATGGCACTAAAACCTGGCTGGGCATGCAAACCAGGGGCTTCCCTAACATGTTTGTTATCACCGGCCCTCAGGGCGGCGGTGGTAGCTTTAACTTCACCGATACCATCGAAGATCATGGTAACTATGTACAGTGGATGCTCGATACAATGGCAGAAAAAGGCGCTGATATTGTCGATATTACCGAGGACTCTCAGGTTGAGTATGCCGAGCATTGTGCCCAGGCGGACATAGCCACACAGCCACTACGGGATTGTATTTCTTACTACGATCACGAAGGTACCGCCAAGCCCGGTCAGCTGGTTTACTACGGTGGTGGTCGCTGGCACAAATATCGAATGAAGGCACAGGAGACGCTTGAGCCTTACGTTTTTGATAAAGTTTCAGCCTAGCGATCCAGGCTGCAAATAAAAAGGCTCCGCTGTTTAAGGCGGAGCCTTTTTTATTTGGTAAGAAGCTGTTCTTTAGGGAGGGTGGATTGTCGCTATCTAGATGGCAATCAAAAATTCAGTTTTTCGCGCTGCTCCTCTAGCAATGGTATGACTAGACTAATCGTGATCCGCTGGTCAGGGTGAATTTAGTGGCATTAATCGTCGCTGAGTTTAAGTATTAAGTGTGTTCAATTGACGACCAGCGTCCCACGATACATCTGCATCTGGCAGGTAAAGGGATGTTCTCCCGGCGGCATTGGCGGCAATACGACGGCTTTAGCTTTGTTGAGTGGCAACTCTTCACTAAGTTCTGAATCTGGAAAGATTACTGTTGCCGCGCAGGGCGAGGCATCTTTTCTTAGAAAAGTTAACGTAGTTGGCTGCCCCGCCGACACCTTCAGGCGCGAGGGCTGGTAGATCCCGTTTTCAACGGTTATCACGATGTCGCCTCCACTGATATTAGCTTCGCTGACATTGGTCACACTGACACTGCTGTCACCGGGTTTGTAAAGCCAGAACCACCAAATGATTAATGCGATCAGTAATAACCCAAGAACATTAATAAGGATCATAGTCTTCTCCCTTAGTGCTCCTCAGCTTTAAATAAACGTAATCGATTGGCGTTAGTTACCACGGTCAGCGAAGAAAAGGCCATGGCAGCTCCGGCAATCACCGGGCTGAGCAGCAGGCCAAAAAATGGATACAGCAGGCCTGCTGCAAAAGGCACGCCCGCCGCGTTATAAATAAACGCGCCAAACAGGTTCTGCTTGATGTTACGCAGTGTTGCCTTGCTCACAGCGATGGCATCAGCAAGGCCATGTAAGGAACCCCGCATCAAGGTGATATCGGCGCTTTCAATGGCCACGTCGGTCCCGGTACCAATTGCAAAACCCACGTTGGCCAATGCCAATGCCGGGGCATCGTTTATGCCATCGCCAGTCATACCGACAATTTCATTTTGCATTTGCAGTTCCGCGACTTTTTTCGCTTTATCTTCCGGTAGTACTTCTGCAAAAAATTCTTTTATGCCGACTTTATCGGCCACCGCTTTTGCCGTTGCGCGGTTGTCGCCGGTTAACATCACCACACGAATATTATTTCGCTGCAGTCTCTGTATTGCCGAAATTGAATCCTCTTTAATGGGGTCGGCTACCGCGATAAGTGCGGCGAGACTGCCGTCTGCCGCCAGGTACATGGGGGTTTGAGCCTCTTCAGCCATGGCCTGGGCGGGATCGATATAACTGGCAATCTCAATGCCTTTTTCGCGCATCAGTTTTTCGTTGCCGAATAAAAGCTGTTTGCCCGACACTGTCCCCTCCACGCCGTGGCCGGCAATGGCATTAAAATGTTCAACCGGCTCCAGATTCAACTTACGTTCTTTCGCAGACTCAACTATCGACAGCGCCAGGGGGTGTTCCGAGCCAGCCTCAAGACTTGCTGCCATTTGTAGCACAGCGTTTTCATCACTAGCATTGGCCAGGTGAATCTCCGTTACTTTAGGCGATCCCAGGGTGATGGTGCCGGTTTTATCCAGAATCATTGCAGTAATTTTTGAAGAGGTCTGTAGGGCCTCACCGTTGCGGATAAGTACACCGGCTTCGGCGGCTTTGCCAACCCCAACCATCACTGACATCGGCGTCGCCAGCCCCAGTGCGCAGGGGCAGGCAATAATTAGTACCGTGGTGGCCGATACGATCGCGTAAGCCACTGCTGGTGCTGGCCCAAAATTAAGCCAGACCAGCGCGCTGGTCACCGCGATAATCATCACCACCGGCACGAAATACCCTGCAATAACATCGGCCAGACGTCCAATCGGTGGTTTTGAATTCTGCGCCCGTTTCACCATGGTGATAATTTGTGCAAGGGCGGTGTCTTTGCCGATGCGCGTCGCTTTAAAAACAAAGGAGCCACTTTTATTAATGGTGCCGCCTACGACCTGATCATCTTTGACCTTTTCTACCGGCATTGGCTCACCGCTCAGCATGGACTCGTCCACTGCGGTGTGCCCTTCAAGTACCACACCATCGACCGGAATTTTCTCACCTGGCCGTACCCGCACCTGCTCGTTCAATAGCACCTGCTCAATGCCGATATCGATTTCTTCGCCATCGCGAATCACGCGAGCGGTCTTCACCTGTAAACCGATCAAGCGCTTTATGGCTTCTGAGGTCTTACCCCGCGCCTTAAGCTCCAGCGCAAGCCCCAGATCAATCAGGCCAATGATCATCGCCGTTGCCTCAAAATAAACGTGGCGAGCCATATCAGGAATCACCGAGGGGAAGAAAACCACCACCATGGAATAAAACCAGGCCGTGCCAGTCCCCAAAGCAATCAAGGTATCCATGTTGGCGCTGTGATTGAGCAGGGATTTCCATGCACCGACAAAAAAATGCTTGCCGGAAAATACCATTACCCCGAGTGTCGCCAGACCAACCGCTAGCCAGGCGGCCCGCTCGGCGTTGGTCGTTACCGTCATAGCGCCACCCAGAACCCCGTAGATCATCAGCGGCACGCCCAAAGATAAAGCGATGGCCATTTCGCGCATCAAACGCCGGTAGTAGATCTGATCGGCCTGTTCCTTTTCTTCCAGCACCTCTTCATCGGATTCGTTCTGGCTGATTTTTGCGTTATATCCAGCGCCTTCTACCGCCTTGACCAGAACATCTGCCGATGCTCGACCGCTGACGCTAACGCTACGTTGTGCAAAGTTCATTTCCGCATTATCAACCCCGACAACTTGCTTAAGGGCACCTTCTATTTTGGCAACACAGCTGCCGCAACTTGCGCCTTCAATAAGCAGCTCCAGCGTAGCCGTTTCGTTTCTGATGTGCTCAAGTTGATCATCCGGGGTGTGATCGCAGTGTTTATTCAGTTCCTGTTCCATGATCCTGCACCCTGTGTGTTTGTGAGTCTGGTCTGCTTACATCAGTCAGGCGAATACGCCCAAATTTGCGCCTTTGCCTGTTTTCTGCCAGGTTTCAGGAAAACGGTATCGACTAAATCCTCGTTGGCCAATACTTCAACAATGGCTGCGGTGAGAGCGTCGTCGGTTTCAAGCAGGTCGATGTGCCGGGTAAGGACAAAACTTTCATGAATGCCTGGTTTATGTTCGCCTGTCATATGTTCTCCCTGCATTTTTTAAACTCACCGATTGAAGGGGGCAGAAGGTGCGGGAAATCACCAATGCCTGGGTTTGACGGGGCGTTATGGCTTTTCCCACTGTTCAATCAATGCACAAATCATCTCGCCGTTGGGTTCCTCGTCAGGCATGGCTTGCCATGCCTGCATAGCTTTTTGCATACGCCTGTACAAACGTTGTGTATCCTGAAAGCGCGACTCAATGTCGGCGAAACGCTGTTCTACCAGGCGCCTGACAATTGGGCATGGGGAGTCACCGCTACCGGCATGGTTAACGATCTGCACAATATCAGCTAAGGTAAACCCCAGGTCACGTGCGCGGACAGCAAAGCGCAGACGGCTCCTGTCCTGCTGACTATATTGTTTGTAGCCATTGGCTGGATTCCGGCTGGGATTCAAAATACCAAGCCGTGTGTAATAACGGACCGTATCAGGTGTTACGCCCATCTCATCGGCCAGTTGTTTTACTCTCATTTCCATAAGCTCATACAAACAACACGTCTCAATAAGGTAAGGACTGCTTCGCTATGCCAGCATAGATCGGTGTCAGGCCACGTGTCATATCCGTGAAGCAGTTTAATAAGCGCCAGTGTGTACAGTGTGTAGAAATCTGGAGTATAGACCTGTGCCTAAGACACAGGTCAAGAAAGTTTTAGTTGTCTGATACAAGCCCGGTGGCCAGGCTGAAAAAGTTGCGAAATTCAGAAGCACAGATAGTTTCGATATTGACAGAAGCGGATGTTGTGTCGCTGCGATCACCTGTCCCCGGCTCAGGCGTAAAACCTCGCGTAATCCGGGATAACAGTGGGGTTAATTCGGGATCGTAGTAGTGCTTGTAGGAGGCTAGCCCATCCAGTTCTTCTAAAATTTTGTGCTGAGTAGCAGTATCTATTGGTCTCGCCTGAATCTAAGTAGCAGGGTCAGCTTGTTAACGATAGACGCCTTCCTGTCGTCATCGCTCAATTCGCTGGAAGCCCTGTCCAAATCTGTCCTGAGATATTTTGCTGCCCTGAAGTAATGTGCCGCACTCCAGGCGTAGCCCAGGAAGGCAATCAACATGGCATATCTGAGGGATTCGCTGCCAAACTGGGGCTTAAGCAGATCGCTGGTCATACCGAGCAAGGTCGGACCTAAACCCAGGCCAATTAAATTCAATATAAAAAACAGGATGGCTGAGGTGAGCGCTCTCATCCCGGGCCTGACCAGGCTGTGCGCGACCGCAATGACCGGGCCCAGGTACATGGTGCCAAACATCAGCGGGATGGCGTACAGGGCCATCGACAGGTGAAGGCTGTCTACCAGGAAGGCAGCAAAGGCAAAGGGTATGGCTAGCAAGGTGGATATCGCTGGCACCCATAAATACCAACGCTTGTCGTTTAAGCCCAGACGATCGGCCAGATAGCCGCCGCCGAAGTTTCCTATCAAACCCGCTATGCCGATAATAAAACCAATCGGTAGCGTGATTTGGCTAATATCGTCGTGGGGTATCTGGTAGGTGCGCACATAGAACGATACTAGAAACGCGGCGATCCCATAACCGACAAAGGCATGTAAGGCTGAGCCCATGGAAAGGTGCAGAAAAGATTTTCTGCTACCTAGAAAATGGATAACGTCCATCACCGGCGGTGGTTTTGCTAAGGCTCCATCCTTATCTCTGTCGCCATCGTGGAAGCCGCGTTCTGGCTCAATAAAGGTGTAGCGAACCACGAAGGCGACAATGACCCCGGGTATGCCCAGGACAATAAAAACCGTTCGCCAGCCGTAGTTGTCGCTGACCCAACCACCAAATACATAAGCTAGAAAAATACCAAAGGTGATGCCAGTAGAGTAAATGGCCAGGGCGCGGGCGCGCTCGCTGGGCTGGAACAAATCGGAAATCATTGAATGGGACGGAGGGCTACCACCAGATTCTCCGACGCCGACGCCGATCCTTATCAGCAGGAGTTGCACGAAGTTCTGGGCAAAGCCGGTTAAGGAGGTCATTAAACTCCATGTTCCGACCGCCAACGAAACAATATTTCGACGATTGCCGATATCTGCCCACCGCGCAATGGGAATACCGACGGTGACGTAAAACAGCGCGAAAGTTATGCCCTGAAGTAAGCCCAGTTGCGTGTCATTCAAATCGAATTCGGCTCTTATAGGTTCTTGCAGCACCGAGAGAATCTGTCGATCAACAAAGTT
>CALLDA010000080.1 GCA_937998635.1 uncultured Pseudomonadales bacterium | reverse complement strand
AGCTTGCTAGCCGCGCAAGATCATCTCTCGATGTTTATCCAGGGGCGCTATGAACAAGAGGCCTTTTCCTGGGTGTTAGCTATGGGTGAGGATGTTCGTTCCTGCTTGACTCAAGCTGAACTAGCACCGGAGAAAAAACTGTCCCGCCTGCCGCTGGCTTGCGGTGCTGAAGCCCTGGTTACGTATTCGCTTAACGAGATGATTGAGACACCGGCTTACAAAAAGGATGTTTGGGCGATCATCCGTTTTCTGGCCTTATAGCCAAGCGGTTTAGGGTAGTTTAATTTAATCCAGTCTAATTACATGGCAAAGTTACCTATAGACAATAAGCCCGTTATAAGCGGTTCGTCTGAAGCCTTTGGTAAAGGCTTTTCTACGCGCCGAGCTATACGAGACGACTTACCGACCTTACTAAAAATCGAATCTGAAATAACACCTTTCCCCTGGAGCGCCCGCCAGTTTGTCGACAGTATTGATAGCCATGAAGCTTACGTCTTGCTTAAAGGTAAACGGGTTATTGCTTATCTGTTCTATCAGCAAATACTTGATCAGGCCGAATTACTAAATATTGGTGTGCGACTGAGTTTTCAGGGCGAGGGCCTTGGCTCCCAATTGCTAGGTTTTTGCCTCGAGCGCATTCGTGCCTCGGCCGCTCAGCTCCATCTGGAGGTGCGGGCCAGCAATTTTACCGCCATAGGCTTGTACCTTAGCTCAGGATTCAAACAGGTCGGCGAACGGCGTGCCTATTATCGCAGCGAGACCGGTCGTGAAGACGCCTTATTAATGACCTATAATTTTCCTGACCCTGCTAATTAGTCTGAAGGTGCATAAAGGCCTATTTCTGTGGGCCGGTTCCAGTTAGCGTCGGTAGTCGTTGATATAAACCGTGTAGAATGGGTAGTCTAATAGGTGCTTCAAGGAGCGCGATGTATGGAATTTGAAATTTTGTGGTGGCAGTGGATCGTGGGTGGTATTGGCCTGGTGATCATCGAGATTTTTCTGCCGAGTTTTATTTCTTTGTGGTTTGGCCTGGGTGCAATTGTTGTTGGTTTGCTTGCCTGGGGCTTTCCGCAATTGGGCGTGTCGGCGGAAGTCCTGATATGGATTATTTCATCCGGCATATTTGTGCTGGTGTGGTTTAGATATTTCAAGCCAAAAATGGTCGATAAAACCAAAGCAGGGGTGTCGAGAGACGCGGCCATCGGTGAGCGAGGGCAAGTCATTAAAGCCCCTGTAGATGGTGGTCGCGGTATCGTGCGTTTTAATCTGCCGGTGCTCAGTGAGGATGAATGGCCCTTTATTTGCGAAGGCTCGGTAGCCGCCGGGGATAAAGTTGCGATCAAGGACTTCTCTGGTAATACCCTTGTCGTCGAAAAACTGAATTCTTAATTTCTACACTTGATTTCAATTCATGATCATCAAAATTAACGTCTAGCTAAAAGGAACAGCAAGCAATGAACGGATCAATTATATTTTTCGCTTTACTGGCTCTTGCCGTTATTACTGTATATCGCGGTGTCAAGCAGGTGCCCCAGGGCAGTAAATGGGTGATACAGAGACTGGGCAAATACCATCGCTCGTTGGCCCCAGGACTGCAATTTATCGTGCCTTATGTGGATAGTGTGGCCTACAAAGTGACCACCAAAGACATTGTTCTGGATATTCCCTCCCAGGAAGTGATTACTCTCGATAACGTGGTGATTATTGCCAACGCCGTCGCGTACATCAATATCCTCTCTCCAGAAAAAGCAGTTTACGGTGTTGAGGATTATGAAATTGCTATCAGAACGCTGGTGCAAACCTCTTTGCGGTCAATTGTCGGGGAAATGAAACTTGATGATGCCTTGTCATCGCGGGATGCAATCAAGGCCAAATTAAAAGCGTCAATTTCCGATGATATTGCTGATTGGGGTATTACTTTAAAAACGGTAGAAATCCAGGATATTAATCCCTCCGGTACGATGCAGGCCGCTATGGAAGAGCAGGCTGCTGCCGAGCGACAGCGTCGAGCAGCGGTTACCCGTGCCGACGGTGAGAAATCAGCGGCGATTCTCCAGGCCGATGGCCGCCTGGAGGCATCACGTCGCGATGCTGAGGCGAAAATTGTCCTTGCCGAAGCGACCACAGAGGCAATTCAAAGAGTCACAACGGCCGTTGGTTCAAACGATTTACCGATGATGTATCTATTGGGCGAAAACTATATTAATGCACTGAAGAGCCTTGCCGACTCAGATAATTCTAAGTTTATGATCTTGCCTGCGGACATTCCTGCGGCAGTACGAGGACTTATGGGCACATTAAAATAGCGCTTTGATAGAGCGTTTAAAATAACCTGTAGGCAGTTTATATAAAGACAGTTGTCTGTCATCGAAAATGCTGTAATCAAAAAAAGTCAACCCCGTCAGCTTAGAGCCGGCGGGGTTTTTTTTGCAGTTTCCGTTGTAGTGTTCGCCGGTGCATACCCAATGCTCTGGCCGTTGCTGAAACGTTGCCATCGTTTTCATCCAGAATGCGATGAATATGTTCCCACTCAAGACGATTGACGGAGGGCGGGGATTCTGCAATCTCGGTATCGGGGTCGCCAGCATTACCTTCAAAAGCCGCCATTATCTCCTGGATGCCAGCTGGCTTGCAGAGGTATTGATCGGCACCGAGTTTAATCGCTTCGACCGCAGTGTTAATGCTTGAGTAGCCGGTCAGGATAACGATTGATACCGAGGGATTAATTGCTTTGAGTTGCTCGATAAGATGTAGGCCCGAGTGATTGTCGAGCTTAAGATCAAGAATGATGCGCCTGGGTTGGTGGTCTTTATTTGCTGCGAGGGCTTCCTGAGGATTGTTCGCGATGTGGGTGATGAAATTGAGTCGGACTAAACTACGGGCCAGGGTTTCTGCGAAGACTTCATCGTCATCGACAACCAGGTAGTCGCATTGGCGGGGTTTCTTTGTCGTCATCGGTTTTTAGTACTCCCTGGGTTCAACTCATAAGTCCTGTACGTTTTTGAGAGGTAAAATCACAGAGGTCAGTAAGCCGCCTTCAGCGATATTGGTCAGGCTGACCTGACCGCCATGGCGGTTCAGGCTGTTATGACTCAGAAATAGACCGATGCCCATACCGCCGGGTTTGTTGCTGGTTGTGGGGCGGCCCAGTTTCTCGGCTTGCTCGGGGGTGATACCTGGACCGTGATCGCGAATCTCCAGATGGAGTTCTCGATCATCCCAACCGATATGGATCTCTATTTGTTGGGGGCTGGCGTCAGCCGCGTTGTTGAGCAGATTCTGTAAAGATTGTTGTATTACCGGGTGGAAGCAGGCGCTGATTGGCGGACAGGTGTCAACCATAGTTAATGTCGGATGGACGTCGGGACGGATCAGTTGCCAGTTGTCAATTAAGTCGGTCAGATAAGTGGCGACTGAAATCGGGGTCTCTCCCTCTTCGGCAATGCTTGCAGCGCGAATAAGATTTTGGAGGGTCTTGTGGCAACGCTGAATTTGTTGATTGAGAGTACGGACGTCCTTCAGCTGTGCTTCATTTAATTGACTGTCTTCAAGGTCGTCGATAATCAACTTCATGGTGTTGAGCGGTGTGCCCAGTTCGTGAGCGGCGCCGGCTGCTTGCGTGGCAATGGCGAGTAGCTGCTCATCCTGCATTTGTTCTTCTTTCTGGGCGCTAAGTTCGACTTCCTGTCGGCGTAGGGCATCGGCCATACGTACTACAAAGTAAGTGATCAAGCCTGCGCTGAGTGCGAAATTAATCCACATACCTAGTATATGAAGGTTGCCAGTATGGAGCGTTCCCAGCGCCGCATTGGCACTGTCATGGGCAGAGTGTGGCGCCAAACTTTCTATAGGGTGGTTAAAAAATACCAGGCTGCTGTAAGCCGCCAGCGATACACCAGTCAGACTCCAGGTCATGACTGCAGGCAGGGTAATGGCGGCGATACTGATCGGCACCAGGTAGTAGGAGATGAAGGGATTAGTCGCCCCGCCGCTGAAGTACATAACGGAGGTGAGGGCAAAAATATCAACTAATAAATGGCCGCAGAATTCGTTTTCTGAAATGGGTGTCGATAAATAGCTGCGCCAGTGAGTGAGTAAGGTAACGGCGGCAAAAAATATTACCAGGCAGGTGATAGTGGTGAGGGGCAAGCCCAGGGGATAAATCTGGCTGAAGAAAAATAACGACAAAACTTGTCCAGCCAGGGCGATATAGCGGACAGTGGTGAGTCTGCGCAGATTTTGCCGCGCAGCAGAGATATTGGCTGAGGTGTTTCTCATTCGCCCATGCTAACAAATAGCCTCGAATCT
>CALLDA010000079.1 GCA_937998635.1 uncultured Pseudomonadales bacterium | reverse complement strand
CATTAAAGGTATAAATATCCCCAGCCATAAAAAACAGGGCCGCAACCCTGTTGTTTATGGTCTACAAGCTGACAGGAGATACCTGTAATCAGGCAACCTTCATACCCAGCTCTTTCATAGCCCCGCGATCACAGACTGGCTCACGCTTGGTTCCCGGAGCCAGCTTTACAGAGCCGGGTTCGCGCTCGAATGAATCAACCAGTCCAATTTCCCTGGCGTACTCTCGAATGACCGGCAGTACTTCCTTGCCCAACAATTCGATGGAGCGATTGCGTTGCTCATCGCTGGCCACGCCTTGAACGCCAAACATAGTGAATGACCCAGGACGAATTACCCGCAGAATCGCTTTAATTTTCGGGATCACCTGCTCTGGTGTGCCTGCAACGATTTGCAAATTCTCCTGAGCACGCTCGTAGGATGACCAGAGTTTCTGCTTGACCACCTCAAAGTCCTGGTCTTCCTGCCACTTGCCACTGCGAGAAGCTTCGAGTTTTTCTTTGCCGATGCCTAACCACGAGCTACCGGGCGCGGCTTTTGCCATCATGCGAATCGCACCTTTTGAATTATAGCCGGGGGGCAGGGTGTGCTCTGGTCGACTAAAGCCGTTTTGTCCGCCACCGAAGGTATAGCCGCGGCCGATTTCCTGGGCTTCCGCCGCATTGTCAGAGACATGTACTGGCAGCAGATAACCGAAGTTTTCCGGCCCGGCCTGGTAACCCAGCTCGGCGGCTTTGTCGGCGTACATATCCCATAGATCACAGGTCGCACCTAAAGCCGAGCCAAGGCCAAGATAGGGGTAACGTTTCTCGGCACACCAAAGCACGGTTTCAGGGGATAAGACCCCGGGAATCCATTGCTGGGGGTAGGGCTTCTGATAAGGCAGCACCCAGGGGTTTACGTGGCGATAATGGAAATGCTTGCCCTCATATCGCCAGGGGCCTTCTTTGGTCCAGGCCTGCAGAATAAAGTCATGGGCTTCATTGAACATTTCCCGGTTATAGGTTGGGTTGGCGTTATTAAAAAACTGCTCGCTACCGGCACCCCGCACCCAACCAGAGATCAGCCGACCTTCGGAAATATTATCGATAGTCGCCAGCTCTTCAGCCACCCTTAAAGGGTGCTTGACCACTGGCAAGGGGTTACCAATAAGGATAATTTTTGCTTTGCTGGTGACCCGTGCCAGTACTGCGGCCTCAATATTTATCACCGCACCCATGCAGTATGGATTGCCATGGTGCTCGTTCAGCGCCAGGCCGTCAAAGCCTACGTCTTCGGCAAGACAATATTCATCAATAAACTGGTTGTAATCGTGGGCACCCTTTTTTTCGTCGTAATGACTATTTGGGACACCAAAAAAAGCCTTATTTTTAAGCACCACATCTTCATCGAGATGGCGATAGGGTCGCTCGGTAAAATATCCTAGTTTCATGGGCTAGTCCTCTTCTTCAAGTTTTGTAAAAAGTCAGTTGATGTGTAAATAAAAACTGTCAGTAACAACGTGTATTCGCCTAATAACATGAACGGCAAGGAATACAGACTGCAAGGAAATTTTTGTTTTTTTGTATTGACCCCGAGAGTACAACAATAAGTCTCAGTGAGTAAACGCATGTCGCCAGCCGGCTTGACAAAGTTAGGTCCGGCTGATCCAGCTCATTTCGAGCTAGTAACAGGGCTTGCTTTGATCACCACAGCCCGGTATCGGCTGGCAGCCTCGACGCTGGATAGCGGCCCAATATTCGTTTTAAGCACTCTCTCAGACCCGCCTCGAACCAGACCTTTGACTTCCAGATAAGCCGGCTGCCCAGTCAGAAAATTGCTGATTTGTTCGCTGACCTGCACCACGACGCCATCCAGGTCGGTTTGATGAGTATTCTGGAGATGGATACGTAGATAACCATCTGATCCAAGACTAAGACGGGTGGCCAAAGCTTTATTTGGGGAGCTCGCCAACTCCAGTTTAGCCAGCCTCGCTTTTGCCTGTTTGCCAATCTGGCCTGGTGTTGCTGCCGCCTCTCGATAGTAGGCAATGGCATTTTGCCGCTGATTCTGTGCTGCGGCGATATCACCAAGATATAAACTTGAATGAGGGGTTGGTAATAACTGCCGACTTTTTTCCAGATCCCGCTGGGCAGCGCTCAATTTATTGCGCTTAAAGTTCTGCATACCCCTGGCCAGGTAATGGCTGAAGTAGTCGGGGTTGTTTTTGATCGCGGTGGAATAAGCCTGGGTTGCCTTATTCGGCATATTGAGCATTTGCCAGGCGTGTCCCCTGAGCTCCCAGAACTGACCCTCGCGAGGTTGAATGCGAATGCTCTCATCGAGAAACGCCAAGGCCTTTTTCGGGGCTTTTTCCTGCAAGGCTTTCATGGCCTTGTCCTGGTTATCATAGGCCTTTTGATCGGCCTTGATTTGAGCCATTTTTTGGGCAAAACCCTGGCGATTTTTGAGCCCTCCGGGTGGATAAGCCTGGGCTTTTTCCTGGTTGGCAGCCACGCGTTCCTGTGACGGCGGATGACTGGCAAACAAGGCTCCCATGGAACTCTGCTGGCGGCCTTTTGATAATTCGACAAATTTGTTTTGCAACATGACAGCGCCATAGGGGTCGTAACCGGCGCGAACCATATAGTCCATACCATAGGCATCTGACTCCAGCTCAGCTGAGCGACCATAGTTCGCCATCCAGGCTGAGGTGCCCAACTGCGCAGCCATGCCACCCAGGGCATTATTATTGGTGGCCGTACCCAGCGCCTGCAGCCCGATACCGGCTAGCACCCCCCGGGTCATCTGCGAGGCACCGTGGCGTGCGGCGGCGTGGACAATCTCATGGGACAAAACCGCTGCCAATTGGGATTCATCCTGCAAATGCACTAAAAGACCTCGATTGATGGCGATTTTGCCACCCGGTAGCGCCCAGGCATTAGGTACTGAGTTATTGAGCACTACGAATTCGTAGGGCAATTGGGGGCGATCACTTACCCGAGCAAGTTTCTGTCCAACTTCATTAATATAGCCCTGCACATTGGGATCAATGTAATAGCGACCCCCTTGTGATTGCTGCCCAGCAAGGTATTGTTTGGCTCCTATGGCCACTTCCTGCTGTGCAGAAACCAGCGAAAATTGCTGTTTACCAGTGACCGGGTTGACTGTACAGCCGGTGATCAGATAAACAGCTAGGCCAAGGATCAACAATCCGGATGAGACATTCACAATACGCTTCCTGTTCCGTTGGGTCGTGACAGGTATAATAACTCGCAAATCAGGCGAGATTAAATCGAGGCACTACAGATAATGTTAATGGTCATTTCCCCTGCAAAAAAATTGGACCTTGAAGTCGACAAATCAAAGGCTAATTCGGCCACCGCACTTTTTAGCGATGCTTATTTCCTCGACGAAGCGGACGAGTTAATTCAGCAGTTGCGCGAGTTGTCACCTCCCCAGGTATCGGAGTTGATGAAAATCAGCGACAAGCTGGGTGACCTGAATTTTGGTCGCTACCTTAACTGGGATAAAAACCTGACTCTGGATAATGCCAAACAGGCTCTGCTGTCGTTCAAGGGTGATGTTTATGTCGGTATAGATGCAGACACCCTGTCTGACCAGGATCTGCAGTGGGCCCAGAGCCGTCTGCGAATATTATCCGGCTTATATGGCTTATTGCGGCCCCTGGACTTGATCAAGGCCTATCGGCTTGAAATGGGTACCCGCTTTGCTAATCATAGAGGCAAGGATCTCTATGAATTCTGGGGCAGCACCATTACCGATTCGCTCAATGAAGCACTGGCTACGCAGCCCCTCCCAACTCTGGTCAATTTGGCGTCAAACGAATATTTTAAAGCCGTTCAGCCTAAAGATTTAAATGCCGAGGTAATCACCCCGGTATTTAAAGACTGGAAAGGCGACAAATACAAAATTATCAGTTTTTACGCAAAAAAAGCCCGCGGTCTGATGGTCGGCTACGCGATTCGCAACCGCATTGAAGATGTCGAACAACTCAAGCAATTCGACAGTGAAGGCTATAGCTATAACGCAGCTATGTCGTCTGCACGAGAGTGGGTATTCACTCGCGAGCCTCAGGATGCGTAGCCTGCTGGGCTTGAGCATACGGAGCTTTTACATAGGGGGCTTTCGATTATGAAATTGCCCAGCTCGCCCGCCTGTGAGAACAACAAGCGCTTTATCCTGGAGATACTCCAGCGAGTTTTCGAAACCTGCCAGTCTGTTCTGGAAATTGGCAGTGGTACCGGCCAGCACGCAGTGTATCTTGCCCCCAGACTCGCCCCGACCACCTGGCAAACCAGTGACCTGAACGAGAATCATCCCGGTATCAATGCATGGCTAGAAGCCTTCCCCGCGGACAATCTACAAGCTCCGCTGGAGCTGGATGTTGACGCCCCGCGGTGGCCAATCACTCAGCCCATCGACGCGGTATTCACCGCCAACACCTGCCATATTATGGCCTGGTCGAGTGTTGAAAATATGTTTTCCCGGCTCGGCGAGATTTTGCCTGAAAATGGCGTGTTAGCGATTTATGGGCCATTTAATTATGACAATCAATATACCTCCGACAGCAACGCCCGTTTCGACGCCTGGCTGAAAGAGCGCGGCGCTCATCAGGGTATCAGGGATTTTGAAGCACTGAATGAGCTGGCTCACGATGAAGGCTTTAGCCTCACTGAAGATAATGCCATGCCGGCTAATAATCGTTTGTTAGTGTGGCAAAAAATCAGCTAATCATTAGATAACTTTGCATACCCATATTTATGATTATTACCAATATCCAGATTTGTCATAGGGCCTCACAATGGCTAGCGCTTTCACCATCAAAAACTGCCGATAATCCCTGTAAAACTATCCAAAAAGGTGATTTTATCCTATTTGATTTAACCCTATGTAAGGCAGGCTAGATGGCAAGCACCCAAAACTCGAACCACAACCAGGATCAGGGTGAGGAGATCGATGATACAAAGCAAGGCTCTGACCAGGTTGAGGCCAGAGCAGGCAAACCACAATCCTTCTCTGAACTAGCGAGAATCGCCCGCGAGAGCAAATCATCATGGTCTGAGGCCGTACCGGGGCGCAAAGCAGATAATCAAGTTATGCTGGCTATCGTCATCGCGATTATCCTGATTTCCGGTATAACTTTGATCAGTGGTTATCAGGAGCAATTGTCAGTTAAATTAGACGCGTTCAAAACTGAGTTTCCTGATAAAAACGAAACGCCTGTTCTTAGTGAGTCCGGTCTAAATAGTGCTACCAACGCACTACTGGTTACAATTACCCAGCTGGAAACCCAGGTTGCAGAGCTACAGGCTAAGATAATTGAGCTAAATGCTACAGTGGCTGAGCTGGAGTCTTTGGCTCAGACCGCGCCAGCAATATCAACGGGAAGCGTTACACACCACCAGAAATCCGTCCCGGATACCCCCGTGCCACTACATGAGCCAGAGCCTAAATCTGCCATTGAGGCACCAACCATCGCAGAGCCTGCGGCTAAAACACCTGCACCGGTAAAGGCCATTATACAAATACAAAAAGAAACCAGAATGCCTGTGAATGGAGCACCTGTGAGCGTATCACCTACAAACACGGCACTACTGGATGAGAGTCCCTGGTTCATCAATATCGGGGCATTCTCAGATCCAACTTCAGCGGCAAAACTACTTAAAAAAGTTCAAGGCGTCGTAGAAAACGCTCAGATACAGGATATCCAGGTCAAAAACCAAACCTTATACAGAATCAGAGCCTTTGGTTACATTTCTCAGGACGAGGCTAAGCGGGATGCCGAACGCCTGCATTCAACGCTGGGTTTGAGTGGTACCTGGATCAGTAAAGACAAATAGCCCTTACCGCCGCCGCTATTGGATCTTAAAAACAGGCGCACCCCTGGATGCGCTATTCAGGTAGCCTGGTCTTTGGGGTTTGGGCCGTATTCATTTTGACCAGGCGAACTATCCAGAACCATAAACACAATCAGCACGATCGCGCCGATTAAAGGCACTAAGCCTATCAGTAACCACCAGCCAGACCGATCTGTGTCGTGAAGTCTGCGGACTCCGACCGCGATACTGGGTATTAACACCGCTAAGCTGTATATCATACCCACTACACCGATACTTCCTAACATCCCTTCAATAAAAGCTATTGCTAAGACGATAATTAGATTGAAGAGGACGAACATCCAATATTCTGTTCTTCTCGCCCTGCCGGTGAAAACCGCATAGTTTTTTAATACCTCAAGATACCAGTTCATTTAGTAAGTCCTTTATGTCTCCCCAATAGATAGATTCAGATGACAGCGGGGCATGACTGACATCTAATGCTTAATTTGCTCCTCACCAAGCGGCAGGTGGCTCTTTATCTGGAGGCTTTTTTGCCATTCCTGAGCAAAATCCCTTTGCAGGGAGAAGTTGATTGATGCTGTGACCATCATTGCTATCAGGGCCCCAAGGCTCGCCAGCGCCATATCTTTGTGGGCATCCCAGATATCCCCCTGAATACCCAGATAATCCATGGCCAGTTCACCACCGAAAACTTCGGCGGCCCCCCACTCAAACAATTCAAACATCATCGATGTCGACATGGTCAAATCGAGGGGTAGAAAATAGCCCCAAAACCCTCGCACACCAGCAATGCGAATAAATATTTCCCGAATCGGATAGGCAAGTAATAAACCGTAACTAAAATGCACCAGCCGGTCGAAATGGTTGCGCTCGAAACCCAGGCTTTCGTTCAGGCTATAGCCAAACAGAGATTGCCACCACTCATCGTAAGGCACCTTCGCGTAGGTGTAGTGAGCGCCCACTTCATGGAGCACCATAAACAGGAAGATCAGGCTGTAGGAAATGCGCGATAGCGGAAATGCTTTATAAGTACTGACCATCACGACGACGAAGACCAGGGCTAAGACGTTTTCCAGTAGCCAGGCTTCCCGGTCGATGGGTGAAATCGCCAATAGGACGCATTCCACAGCGAATAATAATGCCAGCACCATCAGATATGGATTGCGCAAAGTATTAAGGGGCATATTCATGAGCTTCGGTGCATGGGCCTCGGTAATCGTCTTCGGCAATAGACTTAAACTTTCGATCAGGGCCTAAGCGCCAAACACGCCACCAGCTTTCATGGCCTGAATCTGGTCCTTGCTGTAGCCCAGCGTTAAGGCAACTTCCTCATTATGGGCACCCAGCTCCGGCGCGATAAAATCTATCTTGCCCGGCTCATTGCGGAATTTAATGGGAATGCCGATATGCTCGCGGCCCTGTTCGTCCTCGACAATCATCTCCCGGGCGCGTATTTGTGGATCATCTGCCGCCTGCCGTAAATCGTTCACCGGCGCAAAGGCCGCGTCGACATCCTCAAACCACTCTATCCAGTAGGCCTGGCTTTGACTGCGAAAGGTTTCTGTAAAAAATGCTTTAACTGGATTCTGGTTGGGCCCGGGCGGCGGCTCGCAAAACCCAATCAGGTCGGTGCGTTCCATCTTTGTTAAGACATTCACCGCGAAATGCATTTCCGATGCGCCCAGCACGATATATTTGTTATCTTTGGTTTCATAGATATTGTACATGGCGTAACCACCCCAGGTGCGTTCTTCCTTGACTACCGGGGCTTTTTTCTCGGCAAAAACCGAGCCCATATTATTGGGTACGCAGGCAATCAGTGAATCCATCATTGCTAGATCGATATAGTCGCCTTCACCGGTATCTTTACGTCGCAGTAGCGCCATTAACACGGCGGATAAACCCATCATGGAGGTCAGCATATCAGCGTTGGGAATAGCCGGAATCGCGGGCTTGCCGTCAAAGCCCAGGTTGGCGCTGAGAATACCAGCGTAAGCTTCGGTAGCCAGATCATGTGCCGGTTTCTTGACATAGGGGCCGGTTTGGCCAAAGGCGGATAAGGACGCATAGACAATAGCCGGATTACGGGCTTTGATATCGGCATAGCTGACCCCCAGGCGATCAACCACGCCGGGGCGAAAAGCCTCGATGACGACATCCGCCTGCTCAGCTAGCTTAAGGGCCATCTCCTTACCCTCAACGGTTTTCAAATTCAGCTGAACACTTTTTTTACCCCGGTGAGTATTGGCAAAATAAACCGTCTGACCATCTATCTTCGGGCCGATCTGTCGATTTGGCTCACCGCCGTTAACCGGCTCCAGCTTGATCACCTCTGCACCGTGATCCACCATCATCTGCGTCAGCAGAGGGCCTGGCAAAAACAGGGATAAATCGAGAACCTTAATACCTTCTAATTTCATAAAACCGTCCATTAAAGAGCGCCAATACTGGCATACATGTCTGTGCAGTCGAGTAGTTCAGGATATTGCCTATGATAGACAGCGCCTATGACCGACAGCACAGAGAATAGAAGAATAAAGAAGTCCGCGGGTATTGAACAGACTTGTTCCGACCAGCAATGGCGACGCCTGATTGGTCGCTCACACCAGACGGCCCTTGTGAGTTTATAATTTTACGGTGCTGCCAGATTAGAAATTAGCCCGTGAGCGTTTGCTAGATAGTTCAGTTTGACGCTTCTGCTTTAAAATATTGACTGGAAACAGGGCGAAATAAGAAAAATAAAATGATAGCAGCAAAAGGGAGCTTGGCAACAAAGGAAGCCGAAAACCCGGTAACCAGGAGGGTGAGCAGCAGCGCACATGGAATCCAGGTAGTTATGAGATGTCGACCCCAAACATTACCCTTTAGCATTAATATTCCCGCTATCATCGATACCGGTGAAGCCAAATATGAGAAGAAAACCTGAAACCAGAGGGGTACAGAAACTATTTCTTTGTGTTGATATGCCGACATTAATTCGCTAAGTCCGTGCTGTCCTTCTGGAGACGTTAAAATAAATATTTTAGGTAACAAGGTCACCACAGAATAGGCGACGTAAAACCAGGCGATGATTGATACTGATATCGGCCTCTTCAATGCAGTTGTCCTGTTTTAGCAATACCTCGGTAAGATAGCGAGTTATAACACAAGTTCAGCCTGGCCTCGCAGAAGGGCAAATAAATCACGCTCAATCCAGGGAGGCTGATCACCGGATAAACAACATGCCAATTAGCACGAAAACCAAACAACGGAATAACAGTATTTTTCTCGCTATTTTTGGCGCGTTTTTCTTTTTGCCTGGGCTGGGCCTGCTGCTGTTCAAGGCGATTCCAGAGCTGCCGACCGTCTTTTCCGGAGCCAAACTGTCTGCCAGTGATGCGGAATCATTACTTGCCGCAGTCATTATTGGCATCGTCTTTAGTCTGGTCGGCGGTGGTCTGGTTTATTGGGGCTTAAAAGCCCCAACAGATAACCCGGTATTGCTTGACAGCGACACCCCCTGGCTGGGCCGGAAAAGTTGGGCTTCCCCCGAAATTAAAGACAGCTTTGCTCTTACCGGCGGTCTACTCTGGGGCTTCGCGTTGATCTGGAATTTACTGTCGGCCCCGGCCATGCTGGCGATTCCTGACGAACTCAATAAGGGCAATCAGGCTATCTGGTTTGCCGTTTTATTTCCCATTGCGGGGTTGGCAATTATCGCCCTGGCCATTCGCAAAACCCTCGACTGGCGTCGTTTTGGTCAGATCAAAGTAACACTGGATCCCTATCCGGGAGCCATCGGCGGTGATGTCGCTGGCAACATCCACCTGGCCACGCCCCTGCCACCGGGTACCGACCTTCAGGTATCGCTGGATTGCGTGCGCCACTACCGCCAGGGTAAATCTTCAAGCCAGAGCGTCGTCTGGCAATATAGTGATACCGTCCAGCCCATGCGCAGTAGTCGCTCAACCTCCGCCCAGTTTTTGTTTGAGGTGCCGGAAGACTTGCCGCCTTCGGCCATCCCAGACAGCAGCTACCATAACTGGACCTTACATATTAATGCCGAGATGGCTGGGGTTGATTTGAGCCGACAGGTGGAAATTCCTGTCTTCGCCACTGGCGCCAAAGCCAGTGAATCCTTGCGTCGTCACGCTAGTGCCAGTATCAATGTTAGCGCCAGCGCCAGTGGTATCGATACAAGCACGGACACCGGTTTATTCCTCCCTGGCACTA
>CALLDA010000078.1 GCA_937998635.1 uncultured Pseudomonadales bacterium | reverse complement strand
ATGAATAAAAAACACATACTCGATGGCATCCGCGTGCTCGACTTTACCCAACATGTCGCCGGCCCCGGCTGCACACGCATGATGGCTGAAATGGGCGCTGAAATTATCAAGCTGGAACTCGCCCCTGCTGGCGAGCAAATTCGGCAGGTGGGTCTAAAAATAAACGATCGTAGCGTCTACTTTATCCAGCAAAATCGCGGCAAGAAAAGTATTTGTGTCGACATGAGAACCGATGAGGGCAAACAGATTGTCTATGATCTGGTTAAGGAAGTAGACATCGTAATGGAAAATTTTGCCCCCGGTGCCATCGCTCGTCTGGGTCTGGATTGGGCAAAGGTCCAGGAACTCAATCCCGAGGCCATCATGTGCTCGGTCTCGACCTTTGGTCAGGAAGGGCCTTTGTCCACCCTGCCCGGTTACGACTTTATTGGTCAGGCCTACGCCGGTATCACCAGCATGATTGGCGATCAGGAGAATGGCCCTTACATCCCCATTGCTGCAGTGGGCGATACCATGACAGCAGCCCATGCGCTTGCGGCCATTAACGCCGCGCTCTACCATCGTGCGATGGGTGGTGGCGGTCAGTATGTCGATGTTTCCCTACTGGATTGTTACTTCCACTGCCACGAAATGAACGTCGGTCTGATAAGCGCCACCAAAGGTGAATACAGCCCCGTGTTGCCCGGTCGCCACCATGGTGCCGTTGGCCCGCTCGGCGTCTTCAAAAGTAAGGACGGCTACATTATTTTGATCGCCATTCTGGGTCACTGGACCAAACTCGTCGATGCCATGGGTATGCCAGAACTGCTGGATAATCCGCTTTTTAAGGACGATCCATCCCGCGCCGCCAATCGCGAAGTGCTCACACCAATTATTGAGAAATGGTTGCAGTCCCAGGAAAGCGACGAAGCAACCATTCGCATGCTGGGTGAGAAACATATTCCGGTCGCGCCGATCCTCTCCATTGAACAGGTGATGAACCACCCTCACATGATTGAGCATGGCACCGTGCGTACCGTGACTGATCGGGGTGCCGGTGAATTTCAGATGCCGGGTATGCCCCTGCGTTTCTCGGCTTATGAAAATAACCTGCCACTGGATGCTCCTTATCTGGGTGAGCACACGGAAGAAATACTGGGCGGCCTACTGCAGATGGACGCCGCGCAGATTATGGCCCTCACAGACAAAGGTATTCTTGTACAGGAAGCCATTCCTGAGGCTAGCGCTTAGCCTGAAAACAGGGCTTAAGAAAGGGCCTAAGAAAGGCATCCAACCCAGCAAGTCAGATAATTCGTTAAACCTTTTTCCGGGAAATATTTATGGCAAAGACAGCATTGGTAACCGGCGCGAGTCGAGGTATTGGCCGGGCCATTGCTCTGGCCCTGGCTGAAGAAGGCTTTGCCGTGGCCTGTTTTGCCCGTGATCGTGAAAAACTGGAAGAAACTGCCGCCATCATCAAAGCTGCAGGTGGCCTTGCTAGTGTCCACACTGGTGATGTCAGCTCTGATCAGGATCTTGAAGACCTGGTCAGAGAAGTAACCGAACAACACGGCAGCCTCGATGTACTGGTAAATAATGCAGGCATTACCGAAGGCGCTCCCGCTAGCAAAATTTCACCAGCGCGCTTCCGCGAAGTGCTCGAAGTCAACCTGGTTGCACCCTACGTATTATCCCGGGCCGCACATCCGGTCATGAAGGAGCACGGCGGTGGCGTGATTATCAATATCAGTTCGGTGTACGCTTCCCAGGGTGTCGCCAATAATTCCCCCTATTGCACATCAAAAGCCGGACTTGAGGGTATGACCCGCGCCCTGGCCCGAGAGTGGGTCAAAGACGGCATTCGCGTCATCGGGGTGGCGCCCGGTTTTGTCCGCACCGACATGGTCGCCAATGCCTTTGGCGGAACCGATGTAGAAAAACTGGTGGTCTCTCGTATCCCTATGAAGCGCTTTGGCGAGGCCGATGAAATCGGTCGTTTCGTCGCTTTTCTGGCCACCGCGAAAGCGGGCTTTGTTACCGGGGAAACCCTGGTGATCGATGGTGGGCAACGATCTTTACTTTGATCCCTCTGGCTCTATAGATCAGCCTGGGGTGCGGACACCGCCCCGGCTTCTACCAACAACGCCACCACCGCTTCAGCCAGCTTCTGATAACCCGCTTTATTAAGATGAACCGGATCGGATTTCATCGCGGGATCGGTTTCTAGCTGACCCAGGATTTCATCATCAAGGGGAATATTAAAGTCGTCGGCTACCCGCTTGTACAAGTCAGGTGCCCTGCCCCAAACACCGGGTTTCGGTACGCCAATTAGCACCGTTTCAACACCCAGCGATTGGGCATGAGACACCATAGCCCGCAGATTTTTTTCGGTTTCGGCCAGCGCAAAGCGATGCAAAAAATCATTGCCACCGTGACAAATGATCAGCAAATCCGCCTTACTTTGCGCCAACAAGGCTACGAGCCTGTCCTTACCGTCCACCGTCACTTCTCCCGACACACCCCCATTGATGACATTAAGATCAAGCACTTTAGCCAGTACACCTGGATAACTGTGCTTGGGTGTAACCCCCACACCGACTGTTAAACTATCACCAAAGGCGAGAATCGTGGCATCTTCAGGCAAGGGACTTAGCCTGGCGGAATCCCCGCAGGCAAGCAGCACTAGCATGGCAAGACCAGGGCACACATAACCGAGAAAAAATTTGCCCGCAGCCATTATTGCGCCTTCCCTTTCACTGCGCCAAATGCTGCGAAACAGCTATTTTTATGGAGTAATTCCACCTGCTCGAAACCAACTGCCCGAAGCAAATCAAGTTGATAGGTCACTGGCCTGGGCGAGTCTTCTTTTTCAATATAGTCGAACACCTTCATTTTATAGGCTTCTCCGTCAAGCTCTGTTAAATAATCCCCATAACGCTGCCACATCATGGCTTGCACTGCGTCGGTTTCATGACTGACCAGGTCGCTGATCCAGACACTGCCCCCCGGTGCGGTAATTGCGTATATCTTTTCGAAGGTACTCAACCAGTCCTCGTCATCGCGCAAATGATGCAACACGGCGGCGGCAATAATCACGTCAAACTGCCCGACGGGTAATTCAATGGCGCGGAAATCCCCTTGATGAACAACGACGTTTCCAGCCTGGGAAGCCTCAACTCGCGACTTTGCCCTGGCCAGCATGGGCTCACTAAGATCCAGCAGGTGACAATCGAACGCACCTCCCTTCGCAGCCACCTTTTCCAATAGCCGCAAGGTATTGTTGCCAGCACCACAACCGATATCCAGAACCCGCCTGATTGACTGGGTACTGCTCGCCGCCGCACTGGTGAGCAATTCCATCACCAGGGCTGCATCTACCGTTGAGCTCTGTCCGGTTTCGAGATTGGAGAAACGTTCGACGTCATGATCAAAGCGTTCGCGAATCTCCGCCACCGTTGATTTATTTTCGTAGCTTTTTCCCTTTGTCGATTTCTGCATAAGTTCTCCTGCGGGTGCTTACTGCCTACAAATTCATTGCGCTCATAAAATTCATAACGTCTACAAATTTCTACTACGCTTAGTTTCTCAAGCCCGACTGCCATTACCCGATCAAATTCACTAAGATAAGGCCTCTCAATCTGGCTACCACGATTCCTATGTCATTATCGCGCATCAACCGTTGTTTTAATCTGGAGGACTTTGGCGATCAGGCCAGAGCCAAATTGCCCTCCCCCCTGTATCACTATATCGAAGGTGGCGCCGATGACGAGATTACCCGCTACCACAACACCGAGGCCTTTAACGATTATCAGATCATACCCCGTGTGCTCGAAGATGTTACCCAGATCGATATGCATACCAACGTCCTGGGTTGCACGGTTGACTGGCCAGTGCTACTGGCACCCACCGGCATGACACGGTTTTTTCATCATCAGGGCGAGCGAGCCGTGGCTAAAGCCGCAGACAAGTTTAATACTCTATATTCCCTGTCGACACTCTCAACGACGACTATAGAAGATGTCGCCGCCTGCACCGGCGGGCCAAAAATGTTCCAGCTTTATGTCTTGCGCGATCCCGCCATCAACGAAGAATTAATCGACCGCTGCCGTCTGGCAAAATACGATGCCCTTTGTCTGACCGTCGATACTGTCGTGCAGGGCAATCGGGAACGAGATTTACGAACGGGTATGACTGTGCCACCAAAACCCACGCTAAACAGCTTAATGGGCTTCGCCGCCCGCCCCGGCTGGTGTTATCGCTACTTCACCAGTCCCGCGCTGGAGATGGCCAACCTCTCCCACCACATTGCCGAAGGCAGCTCTAAAGTTAGCTCCCTCGGCGCCTATATTAACGGCCAGTTTGACCGTGCTCTAAACTGGCGAGCAGCCGAACAAATCGCCCAACGCTGGCAGGGGCCTTTTGCCATCAAAGGCATTATGACAGTGGAAGATGCACGTCGCGCCCAGGATATTGGTGCCACTGCCGTGATCATTTCAAATCACGGCGGCCGCCAACTAGACACTGTCCCCGCCCCCATCGAACTGGTGGCTGATATTGCCAATGCCGTAGGTGGCAAAATGGATATTATTCTCGATGGCGGTGTGCGCCGTGGTACTCACGTGCTCAAAGCCCTGGCGATGGGCGCCACAGCCTGCATGATGGGCCGTCCTTATCTTTTTGGACTGGCCGCAGGTGGCCAGGCGGGCGTCGAACGGGTGCTGGAATTACTCAAAAATGAAATTGAACGGGCGA
>CALLDA010000077.1 GCA_937998635.1 uncultured Pseudomonadales bacterium | reverse complement strand
GACAGCGTGCCGAAAATACTGGGGAAGCGTGGGCCCGCGAATAGATCTCGGGTAACGGAGGGAATAATCGGCGCGTTAGCTGAGTAACCTACGCCCAGCAGTACCGCGAATAACACGGGTAAAAACAAACCGGGTACCGAGCCAACAAAGGACAGCACGATGACAGACAGCAGGGTGCAGGTGAGTCCGAAAGTGTAAGTTAGCTCCCGGCCAATGCGGTCGGATAAGGCTCCCCAAACAATTTTACCGGGGATACTGGCAACGCCGATGATACCGACGACGATAGAGCCAATGGTTTTGGCGACCCCGTGATCTACCATAAAGGCGAATTGATGCAGGATTAGTAGTTGCGACAAACAGCCTCCGGTGAAAAATGCCAGCACACAATAACGGAAACTCCTTGAGCGAACGGCTGTGGCCACGGTCCAGCTTGGCTGCTTGTCAGAATCATTGATCGAGCTTTTATTCACTGAGTTAGACGCTTGCTCTGAGTGCTCTTCAGTGGTGGGCAGACGCAAAATAAAAAACGCGGCGGGCCATATGACAAATACCACGATAGCCGCGAGGAGCTGAAAAGCAGCGCGCCACTGGACTGTTTCAATCAGATAATTGGTGAACGGCACAACGGTAAATATACCCACACCGATACCCGCGGTGACGATTCCGAGCGCAGTACCCACTTTATGGGGAAACCACCGTTCCGACAAAATCACCGAAGGCACCCAGCCGCAGGCACCCAGGCCAACAGCCGTTATCACCCCAAATGAAATATAGAGTTGCCACCATTGGTTAATTTGTGAGGTTAAGAGCAAGCCCGCCGCCATGACCAGGGAGCCAACCATCATCAGGCGAGTTGGCCCAAACTTTTCAACCAGGCGACCAGCAAAAGGACCGAATAGTCCGTGGGTGACAATAAATACGGACATTGCACCGGCGGTTACCGAGCGCGACCAGCCAAACTGATCAATGAGGGCGACCAGAAAAACCGAGTAGGAATACCAGATGCCGTAAAGCAAACCCAGCGTAATAAACAGCGTGCTAACAACAAGCCCACCACTGCGAAAATTCTGATCTGAACTCAATGGGGACTCCGGCGCAATCTCTGATCACCACAACTATCACGCTATGAGGAGATCGGAAATCTGATTTGATAATTTGAGATAAACAAGAATTACAGGAAGAGCCAGGCTCTTCCTGTAATTTAAAACACTTTCAGGTGGGCTTGTGCTGTTGATCTTGCCTCATTCGTACAGGCGCTAACCAAACCAACATAAACCCTACAGACAAAGCCCAGGACTTAGCCTGCGCCCCAACCACCGTCGACAACAAATTCGTTGGCGGTGATAAATTTGGCCTCATCTGAACACAAAAACAAAGACATGGTGGCGATATCCATTGGCTCACCCATATGACCCATGGGGGTAGCAGCTGTGATTTCCGCTACGTAGTCGCCAGTCAAAGTATCCGCTAGCGGCGTTTTGATAATGCCGGGGTGGACGGAGTTAATGCGCACGCCCTGCCGAGCATATTCGAGACCAGCAGATTTGGTCATCAGCCGCACTGCACCTTTGGCGCCGTGGTAGGACACCATGCTCGGTGTACCCATAATGCCGTACAGCGATGAAATATTGACGATGGCACCGTTACCGGATTTCTTCAGCTCGGGCATGCAGGCTTTCATGCCCAACCAGACGCCGGTCTGACAGATCGCCACGATGCGGTTAAAACCTTCAAGGGTTTCTTCTTCAACCCCGACCAGGTTGGCCACCCCAGCGTTGTTAACTAAAGTCGTTATCCCGCCGTAGGTATCAACGGTTACTTTAACCACATTAGCCCAGTCAGCTTCACTGGTGACATCCTGACGAACAAAGATGGCATCACCGCCCTCACCTTTAATAGCGGCCACTACATTGGCACCCAGTTCTTCCTGGATATCAGTGATGACGACTTTCGCGCCTTCTCGGGCATATAAGAGCGCGTGGCCTTCGCCGATGCCGCTGGCACCGCCGGTAATAATGGCTACTTTACCTTCGAGTCTGTTACCCATAACGATATTCTCCTGTCTTTTAAAAGTTGAATGAAAACGGGTGTGTGAACTTCTCTGCAAAAAAGTCTAATACATATGCTCTTTGTGCCCAACAATATCTTGTTTGAACACGCCACCTGGAAACAATGCTAAATCAGGCGGCGCAGTATGCGTTACCTGGGGTCTTTCGTTCAACTGGCTTTACTGCGTCGGGCTATGATTAAACCAGTCATGACTAGCCTCCGGCTCAATCAGTCCCTGTATTCCTGGATCAGTTCTTCGCCCTGGTTGCGCGGATTGTTGACCAGGGTACTTACCCGGTAATACATGAGTTCGACCTCCGGCTCTCGAATCAAGATATCTGCACATTCGGCCTTATCGCCCTTCAACCAGCACTCAGCATTATTAAGCCCGATGATTAGAGGCATGCGGGGATGCAGGGCTGCGGTGGCGGTGGTAGCTGGACAAGTGATAATGGTGCAGGATCGAATCGGCTGTTCCCCGTCATCATACTGATCCCACAAACCGGCAAACATCAGGGGCGCATCATTCGCAGCCCTGATATATGAGGGTTGCTTTTTACCGCCTTCCGTCTGCCACTCATAATATCCCTGGGCTGGAATAAGGCATCTCTGACAGTGCTTCCATGCGCTTCTATAAGCCGGTTTACTGGCCAGAGATTCCGCCCGTGCATTATATGTGGCGTATTTGATTTGCGGTGTTTTTGACCAGGCGGGGATCAGACCCCAGCGCATGCTGCTACCCCCGGCCTCGGTAAATACAGCGACATCTGCGCTCGGTGCGATGTTATAGCTGGTGGTAACGTCCCCCGGCCAATCGCCGAGAATGTCGGCCCATCGGCCCATATCCTTGACATGGTTGGCAAAGCGTCCGCACATGGTTAATTATCCCAGCTAGTCTGGCCCGGCGCTCTTCACCTGGTAGCCGACGCGCTTAGCCTGGTAGCCGACGCGCTTAACCTGGTAGATAGAGTCCCCCATTCACATGAAAGGTCTGGCCGGTAATATACGAGGCATCATCTGACAACAAAAACTCTACGGTCGCGGCAATTTCATGGGGTTTACCGGCCCGGCCCATGGGTACTTTGGCGATTAGTCCTTCGAATACTTCATCTGGCATCACACCTTTTAAACCCTCGTGCATAATCAGGCCCGGCGCCATGGCATTAACCGTGACACCATAGGGGGCCAGATCCAGCGCCACCGAATGGGTATAACCCAGCACACCGGCCTTCGCTGCGGAGTAACAGGCTTGTCCGCTAGGCGGTTGATAGGCCGCCAGCGAGGCAAAGTTGACGATCCGGCCAAAGCCATCATCGACCATGGCT
>CALLDA010000076.1 GCA_937998635.1 uncultured Pseudomonadales bacterium | reverse complement strand
CGTCGACGAATTAGAAGGGATTTTGGAACATATTAAATAAGTTCCTGCTTCGGATTTATTTCCTGCCTCGAATAAACGTCTGGATAGCTCTGTATTTGTTGATTCGCACAATTAACCTGACTATAATGCGCCGCGCTTGTGGCTGCCTGTGGTTTTGAAAATGCGAAGATTCCAAAGCATTGGGAGAAAACGCAGTGACAGATCCGGGCTAGAGGGCAGTTTGATGGAAAGTGCTCATCGGAGTGATCTGAAATTAGCTCTGGCCATCGCTGTTACCCAGTTCACAATAGTTTTGTTATTAGCGATTCTATTTGTTTTATTTGAGACCTCGATGTTAAGCGCTGCTTTAATGGGCGCGCTGATAGGGCTGGTAGCTAGTAGCTGTTTTGCCCTGATTTCGTTGCGCTGTGGGACAGATCGCTCTGCTGGCAAGGTATTACTTGACCTTTACCTTGGCCAGATAGGGAAATGGATAGTAATTGTTATTACCATGGTGGCAACGTTTAAGTACTTGCCGGGTGTTGATCAAGGTTTAAATATACTAGTGTTACTGGGTGTTTTTTTGTTAACACAAAGCGCGTACATCATCGTGCCGGGTGTTGTTCAAAAATGTGTAACACAGTAAGTGTCAGGGTTAGGCTAGTTCATGGCTGCTACCTTGATGCAGAGATAAATAAAAGTACGAGCTTTACCGATAAGCAAGCAAATTGACTAAAGGAAACGGAAATCATTAATGGCTAGCGAAACCATTACTGCTGAAGAGTACATTTCCCACCACTTAACCAACCTAACCTATGGCCAACATCATGATGGCAGCTGGGGCTTTGCTCATTCTGCTCAAGAAGCAGCAGATATGGGTTTTTGGGCTATCAACGTAGACACCTTTGGTTTCTCTCTGTTTTTGGGTGTTTTATTTATGTTTGTTTTTCGCCTGGTGGCGAAGAGCCCAACTACCGGTGTCCCCGGTGGTTTGCAAAACATGGTAGAGATGGTTGTCGAGTTCGTTGATGACAACGTTAAAAGCATGTTTCATCATAAGAACAATTTGATAGCGCCCCTCGGTTTGACCATTTTTGTGTGGGTCTTATTGATGAATATCATGGACTTGATACCCATCGATTTTCTCCCTGAGGCGGGTAAGGCCCTGGGTATACACTTTCTAAAAGTAGTGCCTTCCACTGATGTGAACATCACGATGGGTATGGCTCTAAGTATCTTCGCCCTGGTTGTCTATTACAGTATCAAACAAAAAGGCATCGGCGGTTTTGCGGCTGAGCTATCTTTGCATCCCTTTGGTAAATGGGGCCTGCCGGTTAATTTATTTCTCGAAGTCGTAAACCTTCTGGCTAAACCTATTTCACTCGGTTTGCGTCTGTTCGGTAACCTCTATGCCGGTGAAATGATATTTATTCTTATTGCGCTATTACCTTTTTGGGCGCAGTGGGCTTTGTCCGTACCCTGGGCAATATTCCATATCTTAATCATCGTGCTACAGGCCTTTATATTCATGGTGCTCACCATTGTTTATTTAGCTATGGCTCACGATGAGCATTAAGATAAAGCAGTACAAAGAAGATTAGTTTTTACCTAATAAAGATCGACCACACAATTAACGAAACACTAACGACACTCTAAACGAGAATATGGGAGCAAAAAATGGAAACCGGATTAATCTACCTGGCTGGTGCGATTCTGATGGGCTTAGGCGCTGTAGGCGCGGCCATTGGTGTAGGCATACTTGGCGGCAAGTTTCTGGAAGGTGGCGCACGTCAGCCTGAACTCATTCCTATGCTCAGAACCCAGTTTTTTATTGTTATGGGTCTGGTTGATGCGGTACCTATGATCGGTGTTGGTATTGGTTTGTTCCTGTTATTCGCCAAAGCCGCTTAGTATTTGACCGTCCAGGTCAACGTTAAGTCGACTAACAAGAGGTGCTGGTGTGAATATCAATGCAACATTACTAGGCCAGGTTATATCTTTTGCCATCTTTGTATGGTTTTGCCTGAAGTTTGTCTGGCCGCCGTTGATAGCGGCGATGGAAGAACGCAAGGCGAAGATTGCTGATGGCCTTGATGCCGCAGATCGCGCAATGCGAGATCTGGAATTAGCTCAAAACAAGGCGACAGACCGTCTTAAAGAAGCTAAGCAGGATGCAGCTGTCATTATCGATGAAGCTAAAAAGCGGGCGAGCCAAATTGTCGAAGAATCTAAAGACAAAGCGCGTGAAGAGGGTGAGCGTTTAATCACGGCAGCACAGGCCGAGATTGAGCAGGAAGCTAACCGGGCTCGTGAACAACTGCGCAGTCAGGTGGTTGTGCTCGCGCTAGCTGGTGCAGAAAAGGTTCTCGAACGTTCCGTTGATGACGAGACGAACCGGGCGCTGGTTGAGCAACTAGCGGCTCAATTGTAGAGGTATCAATGGCTGAATTAAGCACATTAGCTAGACCCTACGCCAAGGCGGCGTTTGAGTTAGCTAAGCAAAATAGCCAGTTAACTCAATGGGCCGACACCCTTGGTTTATTGTCGGCGCTTAGCGAACAAGAAAACGTTGCCAAACTATTTAATTCGCCAAGTGAAACCCCAGAGGGCAAGGCACAGAAGCTGGTAGATATTTGTGCCGATGACCTGTCTGACGAAGGTAAAAATTTCGTTTACACGCTGGCGGAAAACCGACGCCTGACCTTATTGCCTGAAATTAACGCTCAGTATCAAATGCTGAAAGCAGAGCAGGAAAAAAGTATAGCCGTCGATGTTGTTTCAGCACAAGAAATGTCCGCTGAGCAACAAGCCAGCTTAACAGGCGCGTTAAGCGAGCGTTTGCAACGAACAGTAACAATCAGTGTGTCGATAGACCCGGCTCTCCTGGGTGGCGCGGTTATCCGTGCCGGCGACACGATCATCGACGGATCCGTTCGCGGTCGTCTGGCCAAGCTTGCCGAAGCTATCAATTCGTAGGATCGAGGAATCGAGAATGCAGCAACTGAATCCATCTGAAATTAGCGAAATTATCAAACAACGCATTGATAATTTAGAGGTTTCCACAGAAGCACAAAATGAAGGCACCATCGTATCCGTATCGGACGGTATCGTGCGAATCCACGGCCTTGCCGATGTTATGTACGGTGAGATGATCGAATTTGACGGCGGCCTTTACGGTATGGCGCTCAACCTTGAGCGAGATTCAGTAGGTGCTGTTGTACTGGGAGACTACCAGTCTCTGGCAGAAGGACAAAAAGCCCGCTGTACAGGTCGTATCCTCGAAGTACCTATTGGCCCTGAGCTGGAAGGTCGGGTAGTTGATGCTTTGGGCAACCCTATAGATGGCAAGGGACCAATCAATGCACCGTTGACAGATGCCCTTGAAAAAGTAGCTCCCGGTGTTATTGAAAGACAGTCGGTTGACCAGCCTGTCCAAACCGGACTTAAAGCGATTGACGCCATGGTACCAGTTGGCCGAGGCCAACGAGAATTAATTATTGGTGATCGCCAGATTGGTAAAACAGCCATCGCTATCGATGCCATTATTAATCAAAAAGGCACGGGCGTTAAATGTGTATACGTCGCAATCGGCCAGAAAGCTTCTACGGTCGCAAATATCGTTCGTAAGCTTGAAGAACACGGCGCAATGGAGCACACCATTGTCGTTGCTGCGACTGCTTCTGATCCGGCCTCCATGCAATATCTGGCACCTTATGCCGGTTGCACGATGGGTGAGTACTATCGTGATCGTGGTCAGGATGCGCTGATTATTTATGATGATCTGACCAAGCAAGCCTGGGCTTATCGTCAAATTTCTTTGCTGCTTCGTCGCCCGCCCGGTCGAGAAGCTTATCCGGGTGATGTGTTTTATCTTCATTCCCGTTTGCTTGAACGTTCGGCCCGCGTCAACGTCGATTACGTTGAAGCCTTCACTAAAGGTGAAGTCAAAGGCCAAACCGGTTCACTGACCGCGCTGCCTATTATTGAAACCCAGGCCGGTGACGTATCAGCTTTCGTACCGACCAATGTTATCTCAATTACCGATGGCCAGATCTTTGTTGAAACGGATCTGTTTAATTCCGGTATCCGTCCAGCCATGAATGCGGGCTTGTCCGTATCTCGCGTAGGTGGTGCGGCGCAAACCAAAATTATTAAGAAGCTTGGTGGCGGTATTCGTCTGGCTCTGGCTCAGTATCGCGAGCTGGCTGCGTTCTCACAGTTTGCGTCTGATCTTGATGATGCGACCCGCGAGCAGCTCGAGCATGGTCAACGGGTAACAGAATTGATGAAGCAGGATCAGTACTCACCCTTGAGTGTCGCTGAAATGGGCGTTTCACTTTATGCCGCTAACGAGGGTTATTTAAAAGAAATTCCCGTGGCAAAAGTAGGTGATTTTGAAGCCGCGCTGCTCTCCTACATGAACAGCGAGCATAGCGATCTCCTCAAGCAGGTTAATGATACTGGTGACTGGAACGATGACATCCAGGCTGGATACAAAGCCGCTCTGGACAAATTTTCAGCGACTCAAACCTGGTAGGTCGATGGCTTGTTCAACACATTCGGCAAAAACCCGACTTGAAGGATCCGCTTCGAAGGGCAAGAGGTAATTCTTAATGGCTGTTGGTAAGGAAGTTAAAACAAAGATCAATAGTGTAAAAAGTACACAAAAGATCACCAGCGCTATGGAAATGGTCGCGGCCAGTAAAATGCGCCGCGCCCAGGATCGAATGTCTCTTGGCAAGCCATACGCGCAGCGTATCCGGTCAGTTATTGGCCACATCGCCAACGCCTCCCCGGAATACAAGCACAAATACCTTGAAGAGCGTGCGGTCAAACGAGTGGGTTATATCCTCGTGTCAACGGATCGAGGTCTTTGTGGTGGTTTAAATGTGAATTTATTTAAAGCTACCTTAAAAAAGATGAAGGAATGGACAGACCAGGGTGCTGAAGTTGATATTTGCGCTATTGGCAGTAAAGCCTCAGCTTTTTTTGGTGGTGTCGGCGCAAATGTCGTTGCTACGGTTAAAGATATGGGTGATCAGCCGGTTGCGGCAGAGCTTATCGGCAGCGTTAAGGTCATGCTGGATGCTTTTGATGAAGGTCGTCTCGACAAACTCTATCTGGTGTCGAATGAGTTTGTTAACACCATGACTCAGGCGCCAACGGTTGATCAACTTTTACCTTTGTTGCCAGAAGAAGATGAAAAGCTCAAACATTATTGGGATTACATCTA
>CALLDA010000075.1 GCA_937998635.1 uncultured Pseudomonadales bacterium | reverse complement strand
ATGGACGCCGCCTTAGCCACGGGAGAATCACTGGGTGCTAAGGCGATAACAATGGCGCCGTTGCGTTTTACCAGCTCCATGGATTCCAGAATAGCCTGGGTGCGGCCCGACTGAGAAAATGCCACAACCACATCGCCGGTATTAAGAGAGGTTGCCGACATATTCTGTAAATGGGGGTCGGAATAAGCGGCAGTCGCCAGTTGCAGTCGGAAGAAGCGGTGCTGGGCGTCGAAGGCTACGGCTGCAGAAGCACCAAAGCCGTAAAACTCCACCCGTGTTGCTGCGCAGATAGCTTTTACCGCATCGTCGAGCATATCCAGATCAAGGTGATCGCGGACACTCAGTAAGGTATCCACCGTCGAATCAAAGGCTTTAAACGTGCACTCGGCCAATGAGTCAGTATCAGTGATAGCGATTTGCCCGTAACTTGGGCTGGCGGCTAATTGCTGGGCCAGGGACAGTTTAAATTCCAGAAAACCATTACAGCCCACGGCTCGACAGAAACGAATCACCGTGGGTTCGCTGACCAGGGCTAGCTCTGCCAGGTCGACGATGCGCATGCGGATCACCTCAGCCGGGCGGGACAGTACAAACTCCGCGACCTTGCGTTCGGAGCGCCGCATAGCAGGCATTTCGTTGCTGATAGTTTGGGTTAATTCGGCCGGCTTCACAGGCGTATCCAGGTTGGGGGCATTGATAGATTGTAAATACATTACATAAAAAAAACATAGACAGATTGTTGGCGCTTAGTTTGCGCCTTTCCTTATGGCTTAGCCCCGGAAGGAACCAGGAAATCTGCTAGAATCCAGCGCCTATGGATATCACTACAATTATTGACCCCCTTAATAGCGCCCAGCGAGATGCGGTGACCAGTACCGACGGACACCTGTTGGTGCTCGCCGGTGCGGGCAGCGGTAAAACCCGAGTCCTGGTGCACCGCATTGCCTGGTTAGTACAGGTCGAAGGCCTGTCGCCCCACGAAATCTTGGCGGTGACCTTCACCAACAAAGCCGCCCGTGAGATGCGCGAGCGCATTTATGATCTGCTGGGTCAGGCGCCGCGCAGCATGTGGGTGGGCACCTTCCATGGTCTTGCTCATCGATTACTGAAAATGCATTGGCAGGAAGCTGGCCTTAGTGAAACCTTTCAGGTGCTCGATGCCGATGATCAACTACGCTTGATTAAAAGGGTCTACAGTACGCTAGAGATTGACAGCGATCGTTGGCCTCCCCGCCAGGCCCAGTGGTATATCAACGAGCAAAAAGATGAAGGCCTCCGTGCTCGCCACCTTCAGCACAGTGATGATCCTTTTATTGCGACAATGCTGCAAGTTTATCGTGGCTATGAAGAGGCCTGTGAACGGGCGGGCGTGGTGGATTTTGCAGAATTACTCCTGCGCGCCCACGAGTTGTGGCTCAATAACCCGGTCTTGCTGAGCCATTATCAGCAGCGCTTTAAGCACGTACTGGTGGATGAGTTTCAGGACACCAATGCTATTCAATATGCCTGGTTGCGCATGTTGGCCGGTGATAAGGGCGTGGTAACTGCGGTTGGCGATGATGACCAGTCCATCTACGGTTGGCGCGGCGCTCGGATAGAAAACATCCAGCATTTCAGCCGCGATTTTAAACACGCGCGCACCGTAAAGATGGAACAAAATTATCGATCCACAGGCACTATCCTCGGTGCTGCCAATGCGGTCATCGAAAGGAACGCCGAACGCCTCGGTAAAAACCTGTGGACCGAAGCGGGCGATGGCGAGCTTATTTCTCTGTATGCGGGTTTTAATGAGCAGGACGAAGCACGGTTTATTGGCGATAGAATTCAGGACTGGGCCAGCACCGGCAATTTGCGCAGTGAGGTGGGCATACTCTATCGCTCCAACGCCCAATCCCGAGTTCTGGAAGAAGCCCTGCTGCGCCTGCAGATACCTTATCGCATTTACGGCGGCCACCGTTTTTATGAGCGGGCGGAGATCAAAAACGCCATCGCTTATTTGCGCTTAATACTCAATCGTCATGATGACACCGCGGTCGAGCGGGTGATCAATACCCCGAATCGCGGTATAGGCGATAAAACCGTGCAACGTTTGCGGGAATTAGCGCGGGCTAAAGGTATCTCTCTCTGGCAGGCAGCTAAAGAGATCAAACCGGACCTGCCGGGACGAGCCGCCAATGCGGTGCAGAGCTTTCTGGATTTAATTAATAGCCTGCCCCGTGAAGACAGTGACTTATGTTTTCATGAGTTGGCCGAGCGTGTGCTTAAAACCAGCGGCCTGATTGATTTTCATGGCCGAGAAAAAGGTGAGCGTGGTGAGGCCCGGGTAGAAAACCTCGGAGAGCTGATTACCGCGTGTAAAGCCTTTGAGCCAGAGGACGAAGATCAATCGACCCTGCGGCAATTTATAGATGCCGCAGCGCTGGATGCCGGGGAGCGCCAGGCCGACGCGGATGAAGATGCCGTCCAGTTGATGACTTTGCACTCGGCTAAGGGCCTGGAATTTCCCCTGGTGTTTCTGGCCGGGGTTGAGGAAAACCTCTTTCCCCACAAAATGTCGGTGGAGGAACCGGGTCGGCTCGAAGAGGAGCGCAGACTTTGTTATGTGGGCATCACCCGGGCTATGAAAAAGCTCTACATTACCTTTGCCGAAGCGCGGCAATTGTACGGCAGCGAATCCTTTAATCCGGTATCTCGTTTCGTGCGGGATATTCCGGCGGATCTGATTGAAGAGGTGCGCTTGTCCGCCAGTGTCAGTAGGCCCACTAGCTACGGTAAAAAACCTTACGGCAAGCAGAGTAGTTTGCCTGAGCCAGCGGTGGGCGGTTTAGATCTTGGTCAGCGAGTGCAGCACGGAATCTTTGGTGAAGGGGTGGTGCTTAATTTTGAAGGCAGCGGGCCTCACGCCAGGGTACAGGTCAATTTTGATCAGGAAGGGGCAAAATGGTTAGTACTGCAATATGCCAAACTCGCAGCGCTATGAAGCACTGTTACTTGAACCGAATGATAAACACATATAGTTAAAAACGCGGTAGAAAAAATTTAAATTAGGGGAAGCAAGTGATAAAAAAATCAGTGATTTTGGCCATATGCGCATTATTAATCGTTGCCTGTGGTGGAGAGTCAGAAACAGTGCAGAAGGGTAATAGCGATGTCGCAGCCCAACAAAGGTTTGAGTGGAAACTGGTCACGACCTGGCCCAAGAATTACCCTGGGCTGGGCACCGCGCCGGAGTATTTTGCTGAACTGGTCGAGCGCATGAGCAAGGGTCGTCTCAGCGTTAAAGTTTTTGGTGCCGGGCAGCTAGTGCCAGCAATGGAAGTCTTTGATGCGGTATCCCAGGGCACTGCAGAAATGGGCCACGGAGCGGCTTATTACTGGAAGGGTAAAGTCCCTGCCTCAGTGTTTTTCACCTCGGTGCCCTTTGGCCTCAATGCTCAGGAAATGAACGGCTGGCTGCATTACGGGGGTGGCCTTGAGCTTTGGCGAGAGGTTTACGAACCGTTTAACCTGGTGCCTTTTGCCGGGGGCAATTCCGGTGTACAAATGGCAGGCTGGTTTAATCGGGAGATTAACAGCCTTGACGATATTAAAGGTTTGAAAATGCGCATCCCTGGCCTGGGTGGTGAGGTGATTACTCGGGCCGGAGGCGAATCGGTAACCATTCCCGGCGGTGAGTTATATACTGCTTTGCAGACCGGGGTGATTGATGCGACAGAATGGGTCGCGCCCTACAATGATATGGCGTTTGGCTTTCATCAGATTGCCAAGTATTACTATTACCCCGGCTGGCAGGAGACCGGCTCCTCGCTGGAGCTAGTGGTTAATAAGCAGGCCTGGGAGTCCTTGCCCGATGACTTGCAGGCCATGGTCGAAACTGCGGCTCGTGCTGCCAATCAAAATATGCTCGACGAATACACCGCACGAAATAATGCGGCTTTAGTCTCTTTGGTCGATGAGCACGGGGTACAGCTGCGGCGCTTACCCGATGACGTTTTGATTGAGTTGCACCGGATCTCGGATGAGGTTCTGGCGGAGCTGGTGGCCAAAGACCCCCAGGCAAAGCGGGTCTATGAATCTCAAAAGGCTTTCCAGAAACAGGCTACCGATTATCATGAAATATCTGAAGAGGCTTATTATCGGGCTCGGCGCTTGCGCTGAATGTCGGTTTAAAGCCGCAATATAGCTATTTGCTTGCTGAGCTTGTTTACTGAGCCCACTTGCCATGCTTAATTGCCAGAAGAGGCCCGGTAAGCCTTCACATCTTCCAGGGCTGGAAGCTGGATTAACTCGATCATCACCCCGTCGGGGTCTTCAAAAATAATGGCTTTTAAGGTTCCGTAGCCTTTTAGCTCCAGGTCCACCGGCTCGTTATAAAACTCAATGCCCTCGGCGCTAAGCCGTTTGTGGGTATCGACCAATTGCTCTTCGGTGACTTCAAAAGACAATAAAAACACCCCCGGATCACCGGGACGCTTCGGCCCACTCTGGTTGGCGCTGGGTGGATCAAACTCAATCAACTCCACCTCACCGACCATGCTTTTGCCCTGCTGCAAGATCACCGAGCGACCAACCGTGCCGGGTTTGAGCTTGAGCAATTTTTCAGTGATGGTGCCGGTGAGAGGCATGTCGAGGGTTTTTCGAAAGCCAAGATATTTCTCATAGAAGGCTATCGATTTATCCAGGTTAGAAACAGTTAATGCGACGTGATGTATTTCGCTGATGGCCATGCTGGCACTCCTTATAGTTTGTTAAAAGGTTTGTTAAAAATTGGGGTACTCGAAGGCTTAGAGCAAGCTCGTTTGTTGTCTTTGTAAGCAGTGTAGTCGATACAGACTAGCGTGCTTACCCTGTCGTTAAACAATCAGGGCGCGCTAAACATTTTTGCTCGAACGGTGTCCCGGTAGACACCGGGGGTGGTATTGAAATGGCGACGAAATAACTTGCTCAGATGAGCGACATCCTGGTAACCACAGCGATTAGCGATTTCCGCGAGGGTGAGATTGGTGGTCTGCAGTAAATCCCTGGTCATGTTGAGTCGCAGGTTTTGCAGGTAATCCAGGGGCGCTTTGCCGAGGGCGTTTTTAAAACGCCGATTCAGGGTGCGGACACTCATATCAAAATGGCTGGCCAGGGCGCTAATGGTCACGGTTTTGCTGTAGTTGTCCTGCATCCATATTTGTATTTGTAAGATATCCTCATCCGGGTGCTCTTTGGCTTCGTCGGTGTAGTACTTATCCGGCTCGAAGGAATTGCGTATTTCATGAAAGAAATTGCGCTGCACAAGATTGGCGACGGTTCTGCCATACCAGCGAAACACCAGATTTACCATCAGCTCTGCCAGAGAGTTTATGCTGGCCGCGCAGTAGAGATTATCGGCCCGGGTAATACAATATTGTC
>CALLDA010000074.1 GCA_937998635.1 uncultured Pseudomonadales bacterium | reverse complement strand
TTTTTGGTCTTCATGATCTCCTCCGACAAGGGTCTATCTGCGTTCGGCTATTTGAGCGCGGTGGCCATGGGGCTGCAGGTAGTGATTTTCCCCTGGCTGGTGGTCGGCGTATTGCACGAGCCTGCGGATCGCGTTGGCCTTGCGCAAATGGCGGTGATGTTGCCGAATTTGTTATTTATTCTTATGGGCGGCGCGCTGTCCGATAACCGTCACCTGGGCACTTACGTCAGTAATCTTTATCTGCTTTATATGCTGCCCTTTGGGATTATGCTGGGCGCCGCTCTGGCGGGTTATCTCAGCTACCAGATATTGATTATCTTTGGCGTAGGCTATGGGGTGATCACCGCCTTTCTCCAGCCCGCCCGGGAGAGTCTGCTGGTGCAAGTCTGTGGCGATAATTTACAGAGTGCAGTGGCCCAGTCAACATTCGTGCAGTTTGGGGCCCAAAGCCTGGGGTTTCTGTTGATTGGCCTGTTCGCTTATGTGGGTTTACCGGCTTTACTAGTCATACAAATGGTCATGTTTGCCATCGCTGCATGGTCTATACGGCTCAGCCAACCCTCTGGTGTGGGTTTGTCAGGTGGCCGTCACGACTCACGACAAAGTATCTGGTCGGGCCTGCGCGCAGTGTGGCAGCACCCTAAGCTGCTACCCTTGATGGTGATTGTCGGTGCCACGGGCTTTATCGGGTTCGGCGCATATCTGGTCGCAATGCCGCTTATCGCGAGGGAGGTGTATGCGGCAGGTGCTGGGTTTTACGCAGGTATGCAGTTAAGTTTTGCCTTCGGTGTGTTGCTGTCGAATTTTATTTATATGCGTTTGGTGGACGGTTTTCGGCGGCCGGGGCGGGTGTTGTTGATGAGTTTATTTGCCCGGGGCCTGATCATGGTGGTGATTGGTTTGGGGGTATCGGTTTATGCCTTGTTTCCTTTGGTCGGCGTGTGGGGTATGTTTTCTGGCATTTCGATCAGTCTGGGCAGGGTGATGACCCATAGCGAAGCGCCGGAATCCCATCGTTCCCGAATTGTATCTATCTATCAACTGGCGCTATTGGGTACTGCACCTTTGGGTGCCTGGTTGTGCGGGGAGATGATCGCTTTGTGGGGCGTGTTAGATGTCTTTATCGTACTCGGTGTCGCGACCCTGGTGGCTTCGGTATTCGGTGTTTTTAGTCAGTTGTGGAAAGAACGTCCCGAAACGCCAGTAGCGCAGCAGTAACCGCCACATTGAGCGACTCGACGCCGTTACACATGGGAATATGCAGCGAATGTTGGGCCAGGTTTGCGACACGAACTGATACCCCTGATGTTTCATTACCCAGTACATAAACAACCGGGCCATCGACCTTAAAGCTTGATAGCGACTGAGCCGCATTGGCGCGTAAAGTACACACTTGCGCGCCACCAGTAACAAATTCCTCCAGAGTTTCGGCAAGATCATTGCAGCGATAGATCGGGCAGTGGAAGATGCTGCCCGCACTAGCTTTGATGACCAGGGGTGAGAGCGGAGCGCAGCCTTTTGACGGCAACAGGAGCCCCTGCATGGGGCTGGCGCAAATGGATCTGATCACCATACCCAGGTTTTGCGGGTTGGTGATCCGATCCAGGGCGATCAGCTGGTAGCGAAGGGGAGCATCGGCAAGGAAATCTCGGTAATGCCCATAACGCGGACACTGTAAATCCAGGGCCACGCCCTGATCCTGACGCTGGTTCCGGGAGATGCGGGACAGTTCTTCCCGGCTGTGGTAGGCGACTTCAATACCCCGTTGTTCAGCAATGCGAATAATTTTATCTAAAGAGCCACCGCCGCGATTACTTTTTGCGAGATGCAATTTATAGACTGGAACATCCTGTTCCTGCAATGCTTCCAGCACCGTATTGCGACCGTAAACAGTGAGTAGTTGATCAAAGAATTTCTTTTTCTCGACGTAGGCCATAGAGGGGATCTTTAGGGGTTTGGGTGAGGATATTTAGGAGGCAGGCCCGGTTGTCTAAATGAACAAGTCTTAAGAGCAAGGCTCGCTTAAATAAGCAGGTCGAGCAATACAGGGCAGTGATCAGAGCCCATAATGTCATTGAGTATATCGGTGTTCTCAATCTTGTCCGTCAGGCTTTCAGTGATCAGAAAGTAATCTATCCGCCAGCCAACATTTTTGGCTCTGGCTCCAGCCCGGTAACTCCACCAGCTGTATTTGACCCTGTCCGGGTTTTGATGGCGAAAAGTATCGACCAGGCCGCTGGCGATAAGGTTATCCAGCCCATCGATTTCCACCTGGGTGTAGCCAGCGGATTTATTGTAATTGGGTTTGGGGCGGGCCAGGTCGATATCTCGATGGGCGACGTTCAGATCACCACAGACAATCACCGGCTTTTTTTCTTCCAGCTGCTTGAGGTAGGCTAGAAAATCTGCATCCCACTGCTGGCGGTAATCCAGACGCTTTAACTCGCTGCCGGAATTCGGCGTGTACACGGTGACCAAATAGTAATACTCGAATTCTGCAGCGATCACCCGACCTTCCTGATCGTGCTCGGCAATACCCATATCAAATTGAACGGACTGGGGTTCTGTCTTGCTGAGGATGGCCGTACCGGAATAGCCCTTTTTTTCGGCTGAATTGCAGTAAATATGATAGCCGTTGATGCTGCTTAACGCCTCGACGACCTGATCGTCCTGGGCTTTGGTTTCCTGTAGGCAAAGCACGTCGGCTGACATGCTTTGCAAGGATTCGGCGAAATCCTTTTTTATCGCAGCACGAATGCCGTTTACATTCCACGAAACTAAACGCATTGAACTTCCTTCTTTATATCTTGTGGTGTTTGAGGTAGGGCGAGGCTCATGTTGCACAGATTCAGGCAAAAAGCCTGTTAGTCATGGCCCCCGGCAACTTACTACAAACCGCGAGTAGGTTACACTAGGAGATAATTCGCTATTGAAACTAATTATAAATGCTAGCCAGGGAGTTACCTAGCTATGACAGATAAACATAAGACAGACTCCGATAAACATAAAACCAGTAAGCCTGAATCCAAACATCAAAACGATCCCTACGGAAACCTGCGCATGCCAGGCGAGGGTGAACCGATCACCGAACCGCCAATACCTGCGGCGACAGTTATCTTGTTGCGCGATGGCCCAGAAGGCGTCGAAACACTGATGCTACGTAAAAACAAAGAAATCCGCTTTGGTGGTATGTGGGTGTTTCCGGGGGGTCGTATTGATCAGGAAGACTACCCCAATCACGACCCTGGCGAAGTCGCCCTCGATGGTGCCAGTGCCGCCAGCGATGAGCACAAAACCGCAGCTGCGCGTACCGCAGCGGCTCGGGAAACTCGGGAAGAGGCGGGCATTCACACCGACCCTGAAGATTTTGTATGGTTTTCTCACTGGACACCGCCGCCGATTACGCCGAAACGTTTTACCACCTGGTTCTTTGCTGCGCGGGTAACAGGTGATCAGAAAATAGTCATCGATGGTGGTGAGATTCACGATCACCAGTGGATCAATCCGGGCAAAGCTATAGAGCTGCACGCTGCCCGCGAGATCGATTTCGTGCCGCCCACCTGGGTAACACTGCACTATTTGTCCAGTCGGGGTTCTGTGGATGAGTTACTCAATCATTTCACCTCAGTGCCCCCCAAAGTCTATGAAACCCATCTGGGTAAAACCGACGAAGGTCATCGTGTCGCCCTATGGCACGGCGATGCCGGTTACGAAGCCTGGGATCCCGCCGTCGAAGGTGACAGGCATCGGGTGGTGATGGCTAAAGATGGCTTCGTTTTTGAGAATACTATCGAGCCCTATTGAATAATATGTGCTCATCACGTTTCATTTTGCACTTTGGAATAACATCATTATGGATCTAGAATACTCTCAGGAATACAAAGATTTTCAGCAGGAAGTCAGGGCCTTCACCAAAACCCACGGTCATAAATCTCCCAAGGGTTCAGCGGTTGCACGCCCAGATTCACAAGTCAGGGAATGGCAGGCTTTATTGATTGAGCACGGCTATACGGCGCGAACCATTCCCAAAGAATACGGCGGTTATGGCGGTGAGGCCGATATCCTTAAAAACGTGATTATCGCTGAAGAGCTAAACCGAGCGGGCTTGAACCGGGGGATTTCCAATCAGGGTGTCACCATGTTGATTCCCACACTGCTTGAAATAGGCAGCGAAGAGCAACGGCAGCAATGGATCAAACCCACCCTCTACGGCGAAGTCATGTGGTGTCAGGGTTATTCAGAACCCAGTGCGGGTAGCGATCTCGCGGCACTACGTACCAGCGGTACCGAAGATGGCGATGACTTCCTGATTAACGGCCATAAAATCTGGACCTCGTCTGCCCACGTCGCCGACATGATGTTTATCCTCGTTCGCACAGAGCCGGATGCGCCCAAGCACCACGGTATCAGCTATATGTTATTGCCCATGGACACCCCTGGTATCGAAATTCAACCTCTGGTGTCCATGACCGGTGTTGCTGAATTCAACGAAGTGTTTTTCACCGATGTTCGCCTCAAGCAAGACAAGATCGTCGGTAAGAGCGGTGAAGGCTGGCAGGTGGCCAATACCACACTCAAGCACGAGCGCGGCATGCTCGGTGACCCCGACCGTACCGCTCGTCAGCTTCAGGGGCTTATCGATTGCCTGAAAACCGAATCCGTTGGTGGTCGTCCGTTGATGGATTTCCCGGTTTACCGGGATCGCGTGCTGCGCATTCAGGCGCGGGTCAAAGCCATGCAGTACAACTCCATGCGGGTGCTGACCTGTAATTTAAAAGAACAGGATCCCGGTGTGGCAAGACTCATCGTCAAACTCAATGCCACCATTTTAAATAATGAAATCTGCGAAACCGCCATTGATCTGTTGGGTGAAACCGGCGCCTTGTTCGGCGACAGCGACTACGTGCGTAGAAACGGCATGTGGCAATATGCCTATATGTATAGCCTGGGGCTGATCATTGGCGGCGGTACGTCCCAAATTCAGAAGAACATTATTGCCGAGCGTGGCCTGGGTTTACCGAGAGAGCCGAAGCTTAAGGCCTCGTAGCTTAGCTTATGTAGCTTAAGGTCCCGTATCAGATCCATTCCAATGATTGCTTCTGGCTGCTCAAACTGGGTGCCCAACCTGGGTGAGCGGAGGGCTGTGTGAGCATTGCTGCTATTTTATGGAAGTGTATCAGTTAGCCAGGCTGGTCAGAAATAGAGTTATGAAATCGAAGATCACACGGTCTATTTGTTTTGATTAGGCCGTATGATTCTTTAAGTTCACAATTACGGGTTCACAGTTAGCAGTCTTGCAAGAAAGGCTGTGTCGTGCGGAGTGACAGGCCAAAGCCGCTATTTCTCTTCAAAGGGAAGGCGTTAATATTTAATATTCCACCGGTACTAAACATCATCGATGGTTCGCAAATATCCTCCTCAATTAAGAACGTCCCGACCGCCCCTTCCTGAGCAACTAATACCTCACTTGCTGTTTGGGCGAGGCTTAGCGCTGCGCGAGTGAGCAGGCTAGTTTCACCGACCTGAGCACCTATGATGACGGGGATTTGCAGTGCTCTGGCCATGGTGACAACGCTAAGCGCACGTAACAGCCCCCCCATCTTTGATACGCGAACATTGATGATCCACGCTGAAGGCTTGCTTTTCAGATACTCAAATTGTTCGATGCGAAGAAAGCTTTCATCAAGAATAATTGCTTTGCCGAGAGACTGTTGCAGCTTGAGTAATTCAGCGTAATTATTTGCAACTAGTGGCTCCTCGACAGCAAAAAAATCTGCATTAAGAGATTTAAAATAAGTGCTAGCTTCATGGCTGGTTTTCCAAAGATTGTTCGCATCGAGGCGAATCCGAAAATCTGCGATGCCCCTGTTTTGTAGAGTAAGCAAGTTTTCCAGAGTTTGCAGCCTGGTATTGTCCCGACTGAGCTGTCCAGATAACTTAACCTTAAAATCCTGAAAGCCCATGTCGATATAACGTTGGCACAAACTTCCAAATGGCGCGGTATCCATATCACCGAGAACGGCACTGTACTGAAAGCTACCCTGGAGTTCATCAAGGGACAGCAGGTTTTCGACCGATTTACCCGCCGTTTTAGCCAATGCATCGAGTAAAGCTAATTCCAGGGCGCACCAGGCGGCGGGGTGGCTATCAATTACACTGGCATGCTCCCTTACCCAGGTTCTTAGTGTGCCGAGACTGGTGATCTCCCTTTTGATCTGCTCCAGGTGGGCAACATAAAAACCTTGTGCGGTTTCCAGGTTTTCTCCTGTGACGTAGGGACGGGGGCAGGATTCGCCATAGCCGATACAGCCATCGCTGATGTGGACTTCCACCCACAAACTACTGGTTCGGTCTCGCTCTGCTGAGGCGTGCTTGAAGCTCAGATGAAATGGAATATTTATTGATTTAACAACAATGTCGTGGATGTTAATCGGCTGGCCTCATCTGGTAGTCCTGCTAGGACTGGTAGGTGAAAGGTAGGGCTGGTAAGAGAACCGGAGATCCTTTTTATACATCAGGGGCAGTACTTTAAACTGACCTTCGCGCATGCCCCTGGCTAAGCAATATTGTTTATAGGCGTCTGCGGTGTTGGCTTTGAGTTGTAACATGGTCAAAGGTTTTAGGCGGCCGCTATTACGCTTTTCCCGGTATTCAATATTAATTTCACCTAATAAAGTATCTAGATAAACCGCCATTTGTTGTGTTGATGGCTGGATTGATAACTGATTTGAAAGAGGAGCTTCGCCAAAGAATTCCATAAGTAAGAGATAGCGACTGTTTTCTTCATCGGCCAACATTAGATAGAAGGGAGAGATGAGATTAAAGGTATTTTCACATTGCTCAATAGCTGACCTCACCTGACTTTCGTAGAGCTTTTCCCCGGTGATGCTGGTGACACCTTTACCCTTTTGTACAAACTCAATTAGGGGCGTGCGGTTTAGAAAGCCCTGAACCCGCACAATGTCGTTCATAAAATAGCGGTATAAACCCGAATCGGTGGTGACGATGATGTAATACTCAGACTCGCTTTTTAACTGGTCGAGCAGCAAGGTTTGCCGTTCACCCGCTTCGTAGGCGTCTTTTTCAATGAACTCAAAAAAGTGCTGGGTCAGTGTCGGCACACCGGCGCTGGAATCCATATCGAGGGTAATAGTGCCGCGAAATTCACTGGAGATATAACCCAGTTCGTAGATCCTGGTTTGCATTGGCAGCTGCTGTTTAAGGGCTTTAACAGCAATGCCGCAACTACCGCCGGTCCAGGTGGTGATCAGGCGCAGCTCGGGCCAGAGTTCTGCATAACCCAGCTTGGGTTTGTGTTCCAGCAGTCGGGTCAGGTGGTTAGCGCGAGGCGTATTTTTGGCTAATAGTGGTTCAACGGCCTGGCGAACAGCTTGTGGTAATTCCTCGAAGCGATGAAATCCACCGATAGAAATATCTTCAATAAACGCGTTTGTGGACTGATGAAAAATCTCCATCAAGCGTAGCAACGAAGAGGGGTTGGCCGTCGCGATATAGCTAATATTCTGCTCAGTAAGGGCCAGACGCAGTATCAGCGCGTACTTCAGATCGTAATCTTCGATATCAAATACGACTGACGGAAGTATGTAGTTTGCTCTAATCAACGACGGCATGACCTGGTAGGCCAGCCCAGACACTGAGCCATAGGACATATGGTTGGCTAGATGCCCCTCGGTGGCGGGGCTGACAATACCTAAAAATCGACCACTCAAGGCCTCTCGACATTGCCGAAACTGATGATACACAATCACCCGCTGGGCTTCTCGGTAATGTCGAAAAGCAGTCGGTGTAAGGGGTAAGTATTTCGGCGTGCCGGTGGTGCCGCTGGTAACTGCATAAAGTAATGGACGCTGTTGAGTGATCTCAGGATCATCATTCCGGATTTGCTTATCAATATAGGGTTTTAAATCCTCATATTCCTGGATAGAAATATTCTCTCGGAAATTGTCGTAAGTCTTAATGTTAGAGAAGTTATTTTCCCTGCCAAACTGGGTGGACTGATTGCTAGCTAGAATGCGCGCTAACACCTGCTGCTGAGTTTTATCAGGTGACCGAGTTGCCCAGAGCAGCGGCCACCAGTAACGACAACGGAACAGGCCCATAGCCATTTTTAGCAGAGCTTTGATGTAAACAGCTTTGCTGTCTGGCATAGGAATATCGTTATCGGTGATATGTCTGACAAAGGGCGTACGCATCTGCGCGCCAAAATTCATTGGGTAATGATGGTTCTTTAAACCTAAGTCAGACACGCTGCAGTCTTTGGGCAGATACCAGCTACCAAAAACTAGATCCCAGATAATCAGGTTGTTGCCATAATTGTTATTGGCTTCGCTGCTCAGGCGTGAATGGTGCCAGCGGTGTAATTCAGCAGTGCTGATCAGGTAGTTTAAGGGGCCATGACGAAGTTTAATATTTGAATGCTGAAAGAAACCGTTGATGGAATAAAACACAAAATATAAGGCGATAACTTCACTGGCTACGCCCAGTAGCATAAAGGGCAGGGCATCGAGGAAAAATTGCAGGGCTTTCTCCAGGGGGTGAAAACGCCCCACATTGAGCCAGTAGAGTTTGTCGACCGAGTGGTGGACCGCATGTAAGCGCCACAACAGCGGGTTGGTATGGGCGAAGCGGTGTAACCAGTAGCGCATAAACTCGGCCGCTACTAACATAAGCGCCACTTGAGCTACGGTATTCCATTGATGGGGCCACCACGCTGTGGTGGTTAAACCAGCCGATCGTAAGGGTTCAATAAGCGCAATAACAGCAAGAAAAGCCAGGAGCCGAGGCAGGGCGACCTGTACCAGAGACATAAATACCAGATCATTTCTAATATCTGTGGATTCAGGACGCCAGCCAGGCCGGTTAGGCAGGGTCCATTCAAATAAGGTAACAAGCGCCAGACCGATAAGCACCGGCAGGTAGGTGCTTATCAGTAATGGCTGTTCAAGACTCAATAAGCACTGATGACAAATAATGGCTAGCAGGATAGTGCCTGGGTAGGCTATCCAGGGCAGGTATCTATCTGCGATCAGGGTCATTACTGTACTGCTTTCACTGGTTTCTGGAAGTGGTAATTGCTCACTAACAGGGTGAATGTCGCCAGCACAAAATGGAAAAATGTTGGAATATGCTGGCTGAACCAGGGGTGCTCGGAAAACACTGTTATGCCCAGACTCAGTCTCGCTACCATAATAAAAAAATAAAGACTTCCGCCCACAAAAAGAAATTTACCCAGTACTGGTCTGCGAGCGCTTGTACCACGGTATATATTTAAGGCTGTTTTGCTACACACAAAAATGATTATTAGCTGTAGCGATAAAAGAACGCCGTAGGGCATTTTTGCACTGTGCCAGCGTTCAAAGGGCGGCAGTAATGAAAGCGGATAAATACCCTGTATTAGTTGAGCGGTGACGCGGAAACAGAACAGGGCCAATAATAGCCAAAGAATTACAGCGAGTTTGTGCCTGGCTAATGGTAGGGGCTTCATGACTGTATACCGTTAGAGTTTAATCCAGCGGGTTTCCTGTTATTTATTGAGTCCCCGGCACCCGCATTTGTATGGCGGTGGGTAAAACACCCACCAGGCGCTTACGAGACCCGTGCCAAAAGCCCGATAATAACAGTAGCGCCGTGCCCAGAAATACTCCGGTGATAGCGAAGTTATAAGCGATGACGCCGTAGGTTTTCAGTAAGGAAGAAATGGCATAGAGCACGTAAATGAGGGAAGAAACCATAAATGCTCGTCGATCGATCACCAGAGAGATGGCAGTCATTAACAGGTACAAACTTAAAACAATGAATGTACTCCATATGTTATCGGTCTGATCAAAGACACCCAGGATAAAAAAAACCGGATGGATAATCATCGGGGCGGCGACTAGATGTAGCCAGAAGGCTACATCAGATTTGTGGGTTGTTCGGCTCAGGTCGGCGGTATCCCAGTACATCGCATAAGAAAACGCCGCGATACCACTTACGAAAATCAGAGCGAGTAGCCAGTCTTTCGAGTCAGGATAAATAGACAGGACGCCCGTGATAATAAAAGCAATAACGGTAGCAGTCCCTGCAGCCAAGGTAATTGGTACTTTAAATCGTAGCCAGTGAAGCCAGGTAGCGAGCGACGCAATGAAGGCGCCCAGAGCGTAATGAGGGTAGCCAGGGGAATCAAAGTATTCTGTGCAGGCATAGAAGACCCCGCCGGAAAAAGATACCAGGAGCACAATGGCTGGCAAGGCCATTTTCCTTTTTCGCACGAAGAACTCGGCAAGTAGCCATGACAATACGGACACCAGGAATGCTGGTAAGGAGGGGTGGAACCCTTTGGCCAGCCAGGCTGCCGAGGTCAGCAATAATATGCTGGCGATCACAACAAAAATGTCGTTGAACCCCGTCACCAGTCGAAAATTTTCTTCGTCGACCGCAGAAATATTTCTGGATTGTGATACGTCGAGACGAAACTTTTCAACTGCCTCGCGAGTGAAAAAACCTTTCGTAACCGCAAGATCTAATTCTTCGTTTGTGTACATAAACTATTCTTCAACTGGGTAGAGGTGCGCCTGGGTTTAGGCCTGGTGTCCTTTTTTACAGGGACTCTGCCTTATACTGGGGTGCTCAATCGGTATCTTTCACGCAAATTATTAACTTGCCGGTGTTCTCCCCGGTATAAAGGGTTTTCAAAGTTTCCAGGGCATTTTCCAGGCCCTTAATTACTTGCGTGCGGACTTTAATTTTTCCTTCCGCCATCCATTGGCTTAAGGCGGCAATGGCCTCGGGGTAGCGCTCGGCGTAATCCAGCACGATAAACCCTTC
>CALLDA010000073.1 GCA_937998635.1 uncultured Pseudomonadales bacterium | reverse complement strand
CAATGGTTGCCAGACAAAGTATTTATGGAGCAGGGCATCAGCCCTGATACGCAGGCTTTACTGGAACAAAAAGGGCATGTCCTGCAAATCTCGCCCAGGGTTATAGGACGAACTCAGACAATCAGCAGTGACGGTAATAATACCTATGGTGCCAACGATTACCGCTGGCCAGGTGGCGCAGCGGTCGCTCAGCCAGCACCGTAATTAGAGAGTCACTGTAATCAGAGAAAGCCTACCAATCATAGGTAAGGCCCGCACGGAAGCTTAGCCCGCTATATCGAGAATTCGGTTTAACTCAGAGAGACCCACATAGCCAATACCACCAGCGTAATTCATCATAGCGTCGAGGTGGGTTTTTCTGCTGTGCGCCACTCGGATACTGGTAGCAGCTGCGATAACTGAAATTTTATAAAATGAAAATACCTGATAATAAAATAGTTTTTTCTGGTCAACTTTGTTGCCGCTGAACTCTTCGTATTTTTCGAGAAACTGTGTTGTTGGCATTAGGCTACTGGCCAGTAGGTCACCGTTTTCGTCAGGGCCACCAAAAATAGTCAGGCTCGCCCAGGCGAGATCATCATGGTAGTCGCCGAAGTAGGCGAGTTCCCAATCAAAAATAGCGTTGATCTTCAGGTCGTCGGAATACATAAAGTTGCCGCTGCGATAATCACCGTGAACCAGTACTGGGTTTTCAACAATCGGCATGTTCTCTTTCAGCCACAAGGCACCTCGTTCCATTACCGGGTGCGCGCTGAGGGTGTCTTCATTCCAGGCTCGTTCCCATAATCCCAATGAGGTAAGAATGGCAGCAGTGGAGTTAGGCGCTGGCACATCGAAGGTGGATAAATCTTTTTTGCGCCAGTCAATGGCATGAATATCGGCGAGAATTTTGACGAACTGGTCGCTGAGAGCCGCGCGCAACTGAGGATTAAAATACATGCCCACGCCACTCATTTTTTCCCCTGCTTCGGGCTGTGGGGGTTGGACCGTGCCTTCAAGAAAGTCGGCTATTAAGGCTGGTTGTCCTAGTTGTTCGCCCGCTGGATCGATCCACAGGACTTCTGGTACGGGGACTTCTCCCCAGGCAGCTTTAAGCACCTGGCACTCTCTCAGGCGATGGGTTTCAACTATGGATTCTTTGGGATCCATACGGACCATTAATTTCCGAGTTTCTCTTTGACCTGATGGCGCTTGCCAAACCAGATTGAAAGTGAACTGCTCTTTGGACGCACCGCCGGAAAGCCGTTGTAGATCGAGCACTTGAATGTCGCTCTGCCCAGTTTGTTTTTTTAGGAACTCCTCCAGAGGTTCCTGAAGCCGAGTGAAATCCAGATTCTGCCCAGCGGCTTTGCTTCGGTTACGAAGTTTCCGAGTAAAGACTTCATCGATGGCTTTTTCTACCGGATAGCGCTCGCGTACATCGGCAATCCAGTCATCGCTGGGATTGGCGCGGTTAGCCTGGGTGCGGGTGTAATAGTTATCCATAGTGCGCCCCGGCGTCTAGTTACTGCGCAGCAAGTTATTTTTGTAGAGTATGTCCCCGATATCTTGCTGTTGCTCAGCCTCCGGATCAAAGCCGAGGCCTTTCACCCATGAACGCTCTCGAGTTTCCAGCGATTTGAAAAATGGCTTCAGCTGGTTTTCGAAAGTTTCTCGTGTTTGTCGAGACATTTCAGGTTGCAACTGGATAAATTCACACAGAAATTCCTTCATATTTTCGTTGCTGCCACGAATAAAAGGGTAGGGGCGCAGGGCCGTTTGATCACTGGGTTTATCATGCTGGAAATGGCTACTAACTTTTTCGACAACAGCGCGAAGTGAGTCGTTTAATGCTGGGTCAGTGTCGAGTGTAGATAATACGTTCTGCAATATGCGCTTGTATTCCTGGTTTTCGAAAAGCTCGTAATGAAATACTTTATCCTGGATGGTGCTTAAAAAACCCAGTGTGGCGGCAACGATGCCGGCCTGCTCCTGAGCAAAACGGTCAGTGAGGTTGGGCATAACCACTTCTTCTATGGTCTTTTTCATGCCGGACAGGAACTGTTCAATTTCTGGACTCATAGTGTGGTTTTCCCAATTTATGCTTATCATTTATACGACAACTGGATGCTCTGCGAAGTATCCAGATGTCGATTTTACTAATTAGTTTAGCGCTCTTATAACAGGGTTTATAAAAGCCTCTATAACTTGGCGTTAAAATCTTCTTTACACAGATCCTGCACTTCGCCCCAACCTTTGACGCCGGCCTTGTCCCATCGACAAAAAGAGTGGGTCAGATACATCAACGGCCAGGCCAGCCAGGGGTTCGATGTCATCGGCGTGCCGGTAAATTTGTGCGTGGTACCGCGAATATCTTCGACTTCTAAATCAAGAAATTGATGGATATAGCCGTTGCGATGGACTTTGCCTGAACCACCTTTCAAACCATAAACTTCACTGCCTTCCCGGACATAGCCATGGACGATGGCGGGGAATTTATCCAGTTGTTTAGGATCGACAAGGTACAGACAGTGGATGCTGGTGTCGTCTTCAAAGTTGGCATTCATCCAGCAAAAGTTCTTTAGCTGTTTTTCATCACGCAAACCCCAGCTGTGATCCATGCTCGACACGCAATCGACGCTATAGGTCTTGCCGTGAATGGTGAGTGTGCCGGTGACATGACCGCTTTGATCCCAATGTCCGGCATAGGCGGCGTTACTGATGACGTCGTCGGCATGGACTTGATCGGCAAGGGGGTCCATTTCAGGGTCGTGGATATCGTAGGGTTGCATCAGGCTTTTATATTTCACATCAAAGCTGACACCGTTTTTATCATCAAAACGAAGATGGTAGTCCATGACTGGTTTGGTACAGGTGATGGCCAGACCGTTTTCCAGAACAAAATCGTCGAGATTGCCCTTAGGCATGGGCAGGTGCATATGGCAATCGGAATAGAGTATTTCGTGGGGCGTGTTGGAGATGCCATCAAAGATGGTCACGCTGGATAGCACTGCACCGAGATTAGGTTTTGCCTGCACATAGGCGCCGACATGGATA
>CALLDA010000072.1 GCA_937998635.1 uncultured Pseudomonadales bacterium | reverse complement strand
AGAGCGCATGATCATGGACAGCGCCCGGCAATATGCCCAGGATAAATTATTGCCCCGCGTCCAGAATGCCTTTCGACAGGAACAGACCGACCGGGAAATTTTTAACGAAATGGGTGCTCTCGGCCTGCTCGGCTCGACCATTGAGGGCTACGGCTGCCCCGGCGTCAACTATGTCAGCTACGGCTTAATCGCCCGCGAGGTTGAGCGGGTGGATTCCGGTTATCGTTCGATGATGAGTGTCCAGTCCAGTCTGGTAATGTATCCGATTTATACCTATGGCAGCGAAGCACAGCGAGAAAAATATCTACCCAAACTGGCCAGCGGCGAGTGGGTCGGTTGCTTTGGTCTGACCGAACCCGATCACGGTTCTGACCCCGGTGGCATGCTTAGCAGGGCTACATCTGTACCGGGCGGTTACTCTCTCACAGGCGCAAAAATGTGGATCAGCAATTCGCCCATCGCCGATGTGTTTGTGGTCTGGGCCAAAACCGATGACGGTGATATTCGTGGTTTTGTCCTTGAGAAAGGCATGAAGGGTTTATCTGCACCTAAAATCGAAGGCAAGCTGGCGCTACGCGCGTCTATCACCGGCGAAATTGTGATGGACGAGGTCTTCGTTTCTGAAGATCACCTACTACCCAACGTGAAAGGCTTGAAAGGGCCTTTTGGCTGCCTGAACAGCGCGCGACTGGGGATATCCTGGGGTGCCCTGGGTGCAGCCGAAGCGTGCTGGCATGCAGCGCGGGAATACACACTCGATAGACAACAGTTTGGACGACCCCTGGCAGCCAATCAGCTCATTCAGATGAAGCTGGCTAACATGCAAACTGAGATCAACCTGGGATTACTCGGCTCGCTACAGGCCACCCGGCTGAAGGATCAGGGCCTGTTGGCACCAGAGTTGATATCTATGATGAAACGTAATAATTGCTCTAAATCACTGGACATTGCCCGGCAGGCCCGAGACATGCTCGGCGGCAACGGTATTTCAGACGAGTATCCGGTGATGCGTCATATGGTTAATCTGGAAGTGGTAAATACCTATGAAGGCACCGCTGATATCCATGCCCTGATTCTAGGTCGTGCCCAAACTGGCATTCAGGCATTTGTCTAATAGACTGGGTCTGATATGCGGGGCACTGACCATTATTGCCCAGCGTCAAAATCCGCTGCCCCTGGCCCCAGGGGCTGCCCATAACTAAACTCCACATAATTACCGTTGGGATCACGCAGACCGCAGTAATAACCGACCGGATAAGCTTCTTGCCTTGGCGGCCACACTAAACAGCCCTCTTCACCCGCCAACTCTGCGATGTTGTCTACAGCTTCACGATTCTCCATCGCGAAACCAAAATGCCGATAATCGTTATCGGGCAAATTGAGGTCACTACCGCCTTCCATCATCACAAAAATGAAATCACGCTCGCGCCCTGGCTCCGCCATCCAGACGATACGTTGAGGCCCAGCGACACGCTCGTGCACCACCCCCATACGACAAAAGCTTCGATAAAATTCGACACAGGCGTCAAGATCCGAAACGTGCAATGCCACATGGGTAATACGCGGTGTCATAATTTTCTCGCGTTAGCAACTTCTAGACTAGACGTTGTCCGGGTTTTTCGGCGTAACTTGAGCGAACTGATCAGCGATATAATCTATATCAGCTGCCATATCTTCTCCAGGTGTTAATACCTCCCCTAAATGCAAAGTCTTGTTGGCATAGTCGAGCGTGGTGATTAGCAACTTGCTGTCCGACATCGTTGCGATACGCAAAAAACCACTTTTTAAGCGTTCGACTTTACCTCGCGTGCCCTCTGGGGTGATGATGAGGGCCATATCCCCTGCCTGGCGAATTTTGCTGGCGACGTCTTCTGCTACACCCGCTGGATTAGAGCGATCAATAGGGATGCCACCCAACCAATGCATGAAGCCCTTTAATGGCTGCTTGAATAAGGTATTTTTACCTAACCAGTGAATATCTATATTCATCGCTACCGCAGCGGATAGACCAAATACAAAATCCCAATTGGAGGTGTGTGGTCCGGTAACGAAGATAAATCGCTGGTCTTCGGGAACCACTCCGGTCACGCGCCAGCCCATCAAGCGCAATAATAAGCCTGCGAGTTTGCGGCTAAGCGCTATGCGCCTACCCTGATGGTGAGCAGGAACGCTGGGGAATATCTGATTAAGGATCATTTTACCTACCGCAGGGGGCAATAAAGTCGAGACTTAAATGTCATAACAAGCTCATAATTATTGGGGCAATGGGTATATCGCAGATTCAATCTTCGAGCTCTGCAATTTCTTTAATTTGTTTAAACCGCGATACTAATGGCTTTAAGGTCAAAAAAGCAGGCTTCAAACCGGGCTTTTATAACACATCAAAACCCGACAGCAAGCCACCTGGGTGTCACTTTCCGCTCTATAGACTGCCTATATTAACCCTCCTAATAGGTAAAAGGAGGTGTTATATTGTGGCGATAAAATTTATTCCGTACTGGTTAAGGCCGTTACGGACATGGGGAAACCCCATAGCGAGATTTATAACGACACAGTTTCATACTCATCAGGTGTAGAGAACAAGGTTTTGACCACCAAAGCCCTGGTCTTTCAAGCCTGAAACTACTTTAAACTGGGAGCTTAAATCATGACTGAAAAATACGATATTCATATCAAAGGCGGTACCGTTGTAGACGGTACCCGCGCACCAAGGCAAGTTGCCGACGTGTGGGTGAAAGATGGCAAAATCGCCCGTATTGGCGAAGATGCTGAAGGCACTGCCACGCAAGTAATTGAAGCCGAAGGCCTGGTTGTTTGCCCCGGCTTTGTTGACCTACATACTCATTACGATGCACAAATTCGTTGGGATCCCTACTGCACTATCTCTGGCTGGCATGGCGTTACATCCGTTGTGCTCGGCAACTGTGGTTTTGGTTTTGCGCCAGTCAAACCTGAATACCAGGAACGTTCTGTATTAACCATGGTACGTACAGAAGCTATTCCCTACGACTGTATCAAAGAGGGCATGAAATGGGACTGGGAAACCATCCCCGAGTATCTCGACTCCCTGGCGCGTGCGCCGCTGGGCGTTAACTGTATCCAGTACATGCCTACTGCATCATTAATGACTTATGTGATGGGTCTCGAAGCAGCTAAAACACGGGTTGCGACGAAGGAAGAGCAGAAAGAAATGCAACGTCTGCTGAACGAAGGGATGGATGCTGGTCTTTGTGGGTTTTCCATACAGCGTTTGGGGGAAAACTCCACACAAGCAGACTATGACGGCACGCCAATGGTTACCGATACAATGTGCGACGAGGATATTTTTTGCCTCGCCGAGGTACTGCGTGAACGCAATGAAGGCTTTATTCAGGTCACTCAATCCACCGGCAACATGCGATCTGATTTAAATTTCCTCGAAAAACTAGCTGACGTGGCGCGTCGGCCTATTTTGCACAACGCTATCGTACCTACCCGTAATAACCCCCAACCTCACCAACGTAGCATGGCGTGGTTAGATAGAGTTCGCGAAAAAGGCCTCCCTATTTATGGTCAGTGCGGCACTGGGCGTACTGGTTTTGCCTTCACTCTCGAGCATTGGAACCTTTACGACGCTAGCCCAGCATGGCGTAATTTGACCACTGGCACCAAAGAAGAAAAAATGGTCAAAATGAAAGATACCACCCTTCGCGCAAACGTTATTGCCGAAACAGAAGAAGCCGACAAACGTCTGCAAGTCATTCAAGCAGGTGTCGGTGGTGCGATTCCAAAACTGGTTGTCACTGGTGTCAACAAGCAGCCCGAACTCGAACATTACCAGGGTAAATCCTTAGGACAAATCGCCCAGGAAGAGAACAAGCATCCTATCGAAGTCATGCTTGACCTCTCTGCTCAGGCTGATCTGAATGCTGAATTTACCGGTCCGGATCGCGGTTCTAATGCCGATTTTATGGCAGAAATGATGAACGATTCCGACTACACCATTCCCGGTATTTCTGATGGCGGCGCGCACACTAAATTCTTCACCGGTGGCGCGTACACCACTGACTTCCTTAGGTGGTTAGTTCGTGATGAAGCCAAAGTAACGCTTGAAGAAGCTCACTTCCGCTTATCTGCTTTGCCGGCTAAAGCTGCTGGCTTTAAAGATCGCGGTACGCTCAAGCAAGGTGCCTGGGCTGATATCGTCGTCTATGATCTCGATAAACTTGACAGCAGTGGTGGTTGGGTCGGCGATATTGCCTATGATCTACCCGGTGGCGAATGGCGTCGGATTCAGAAAGCTATCGGCTACCGTGCCATTATGGTTAACGGTGTCGTTACTTTTGAAAACGGCGAGTGCACCGGTGCCGTACCTGGCAAACTGCTGCGCAAAGGTAGTGCTGAAAAAGCGGCGGAAAAAGCAGCTTAATTAAAAAGTAGTAAAATATCTGCTTAAAAGCCCGGACTTTGTCCGGGCTTTTTTTATGTCCTATCTCTATCTCACTTGCTGCCTTGGAGTATTGACCTTTATAAATACTGCAAAGGGGTCTATATTTGGTGCGGAACAATTATTAATAGCAACGAGATTCTAAGTCCGGGATAAATCTACTCGGCAAATTACCCACACAAGCACTTGATCTCGATGCCCGAAACCACTTTTATTTAGCAACAACTTTTACTTAGGAGAATCAATCATGACCGAAAAATACGATATTCATATTAAAGGCGGCACCGTTGTCGACGGTACCCGCGCACCAAGGCAAGTTGCCGACGTGTGGGTGAAAGATGGCAAAATCGCCCGTATTGGCGAAGATGCTGAAGGCAGCGCCACTCAAGTGATTGAAGCCGAAGGCCTGGTTGTTTGCCCCGGCTTTGTTGACCTACATACTCATTACGATGCACAAATTCGTTGGGATCCCTACTGCACGATCTCTGGCTGGCACGGCGTTACTTCCGTGGTTCTGGGTAATTGTGGTTTTGG
>CALLDA010000071.1 GCA_937998635.1 uncultured Pseudomonadales bacterium | reverse complement strand
TCGGTGGCACCCGTACCACGTCACTTTCCTGTAAGCGATATTCTGGTTTTATACGGCCTTTATTAACTCGCACCTCACCCTTGCGGAGCAAACGGTAAATTCGCGACCTCGGCACGCCTTTCAACAGCGCCAATAGGAAATTATCGATCCTCTGGCCCGACTGATCCTCACTTATGCTGAGAAGCTGGACCTCTTTCGTCGCTTGCTTAAGCACTATTTATAGGTCTCGGTCGTTACAAAGTCGGCCATTCTAGCAAGTCACCAGGTATTTATTCTGCTGATTGAATGATTTAGTGAATTTTGTTATATTCCGCCGGTCGCCATAGTGGTCGACAACCGGTGTCAGTAGCAAAGCATCTATTGTAACGAGATAGTTAGATATCTACTGACGGAAATCGCTAAATTTCATGCACCTTCCCCGCTAAATATCCACTGGGGAGCCGCCAAATATCCACAGCGGTAAAGCGCATAAAATATAAACAAGTCGATACAAACAATTCAAGTGTTTGCTGCCAACAAAACAAAGCAGCGGCACGTTTTAGCCACCGCGTCAGAGGATGCGATCGCTACAGAAGCTGGAAATTCAGAACAGGTAAAGAAGACATAGCGTTAGCAAAGATAGCCATAAAGCATTTTAGTGAAAGATAGTTATTGTATACCGAGCTTATGTATACGAGTCTTACATACGAATTTAGTGTGTTAATTCAGTGACCAGGTAATAGTAGGTCGATAAGCAGGTATAGGCAGGCAGATAGCTTAACCAGTTACCAGATGGCAGGCGACCTTCATTACAAGTGAACTAGCCCGTAGTAAACCATTGTGTAAACGTATCATCACGGCAAATAGCTTTGTTTAACCTGGGTTTAATATAAAACCCCGCTAACAGCAATCATTCGTTCAAGGTCATTGGTAGTATTGAGGAAGTAAGCTTTAACTCAATAAAACATAAAGGAAAATAGAGCGGCAAAGCAACGAATCCAGGTAAATAAAACGCTACTAATATAGCCCTATTTGCCTGATTACTGCCCGGCTTCTCGATGATCGATCCTTCCGACCCTCGAACTCCCCCTGTTTCTTACCGGCATTCTGTAGTGTTATCGCGACTTTTGACCGATACATAATTACAGGATTCACATGAAAAGAATGCTAATCAATGCCACCCAGCCTGAAGAGCTAAGGGTGGCTCTTGTCGATGGTCAGAAACTCTATGATCTCGATATCGAAAATCGTACCAGAGAACAAAAGAAAGCCAATATTTACAAGGGCAAAATCACCCGCGTAGAACCCAGTCTCGAAGCTGCCTTTGTCGATTACGGCGCCGAGCGTCACGGCTTTTTACCCCTCAAAGAAATATCCCGGGAATATTTCGGCAAAAAGCCTTCCGAAGGCGAAGGTCGCCTGAAAATCAAAGACCTGGTTCGTGAGGGCCAGGAAGTCATTGTCCAGGTCGAAAAAGAAGAACGCAGCAACAAAGGCGCCGCGCTGACCACCTTCATCAGCCTGGCTGGCCGCTATATGGTCCTGATGCCCAACAATCCTCGGGCTGGCGGTATTTCCAGGCGTATCGAAGGTGACGAGCGCAGCGATTTGCGAGACGCGATGCGCTCACTGAACATCGCCGATGGCAGCGGAGTAATTGTCCGCACGGCTGGCATTGGTCGCTCCACCGAAGAGCTGCAATGGGATCTCGACTACCTTATGCAGCTTTGGCAGACCATCAAATCTGAAGCCAAACAAGCCAAAGCACCGCACTTCCTGTTTCAGGAAAGTAACGTCATTATTCGGGCTATTCGCGATTACTTGCGCCCCGATATCGGCGAAGTTATTGTCGATGGAAAAAACGTCTATGAACTGGCCTCGGCCTTTATTCAGCAGGTAATGCCCAGCTATCACAGCCGAGTACGCCTCTACGAAGATCCTATTCCCCTGTTCAATCGCTATCAAATCGAAAACCAGATTGAGACCGCCTTTCAGAGAGAGGTAAAACTTCCGGCGGGTGGCTCCATCGTTATTGATATTACCGAAGCCCTGGTGTCTATCGACATCAACTCATCCCGCGCTACCAAGGGCAGCGATATTGAAGAAACGGCCTTAAAAACCAATCTTGAGGCAGCTGATGAAATAGCTCGGCAACTACGCTTACGCGATGTCGGCGGGCTTATCGTTATCGACTTTATCGACATGCTGGCCAATAAAAATCAGCGCGCCGTAGAAGAAAGAATGCGCAAAGCCCTCGAAGTCGACCGGGCACGCGTACAGGTCGGTCGTATTTCTCGCTTTGGCCTGCTCGAAATGTCCCGCCAACGACTTAGGCCGTCGCTGGAAGAAATGACCTCTAAGGTGTGTCCACGCTGTAGCGGACAAGGCACCATCCGGGGCACCCGCTCAATCGCCCTGGCGATACTCAGACTCGTCGAAGAAGAAGCACAAAAAGAAAGCAGTGCCGAGATTCGGGTCACCACACCGGTTCCCGTGGCGACCTTTTTGCTAAACGAAAAACGCAGCGAAATCACCGAAATTGAACAGCGCAACAAAATTAAAATAGTGGTTTTGCCGAACCCAGAAATGGAAACACCTCACTATGACGTTCAGCGTATCCGAGCTCAGGATGAAGCGCCTAGCGAGTACAGCTACAAGCTAACTGAAACCACATCTATCGAAGATAAACTAGAACTGATCCAGCCCCAACCGGTTCCCCCCGCACAGGTTCCTGCGGTTCAGAATTTACCTCCGAAGGCTCCAGCACCCGCCTCCGCACCCAAACCCGCCGCTGCCAGGCCAGTAGAGGAAAGCAAAACTAAGGCCGCCACAAAACAGGAAAGCAAACCAGGCTTCATGGCCCGTATCTCTCGCGCTTTGTTTGGTGGCAACTCAGCACCTGCACCTGCACCTACGGCTACTGAGAAACCAGCCCCCACAGACCAGACTGAATCCGATAAAGCGTCAGGAAGTCAAAAGCGACCCGCCA
>CALLDA010000070.1 GCA_937998635.1 uncultured Pseudomonadales bacterium | reverse complement strand
TGTTACTGCTCACCCCCGTATTGTTGTGGCTAACCATCAAATATAAAAAGCAACATCCCGATCAGGAAGAGAAAGCCTTTGTCGAAGATATATCTGGGATTTCAACGCGCGCTGCGGTGATAGGTTTTATCGGTGGCCTGTTGACTATGTTAATAGCCTCCCAGGCTTTAGTATGGGGGGCAAAGATTATCGCGTTGCAATTAGGTATGAGCGAACTGATCATTGGCCTTACCATCGTCGCCATTGGTACTAGCCTGCCCGAGCTGGCAGCTTCCATTGCCGGCACGCTCCGTGGTCATCATGACATAGCCATAGGCAATGTATTTGGCTCCAACATGTTTAACTTGCTGATGGTGATGCCCGCAGCTGGTGTCATAGCGCCCCTGCAACTGGATTCCGCCGTATTTTTTCGCGATTACCTGGCGGTAGCGGGACTAACCCTGCTTTTAATCGGCACGATTATGTTTAAACACTGGCGTAAACATCAGCAAACTGTTTATGTATCGAGGCGGTTTGGTATCGTATTGTTATCCTGCTATGTCCTATATTTTTTAATTCTGGTACCAACCAGCTAAGCAGCTAGATACCTGCCAGCGCGCTAATGACATGTGAGCTGACCACACGCTCAGGTATCGTTATACTGAAGCCATAAGCCGTACCCCACGACTGCAGCTGGTATAAATTACCTACGCAAATTTCGTATATAGGCACTGCTTTTTTGCTGCTCCATTATCTTAGTTCTTATGCAGGTGCTATGCCCAACGCTATGACTAACCACGATTTCATTACTCCGGCTCTGCGCACCATCGCCATGGAAGCCCAGGCCGTCGAGTTATTGAAAGAGCGGATCGACGACACCTTCATCAAAACCTGCGAACTCATTCTTGACTGTAAAGGTCGTGTCATCGTCACCGGCATGGGCAAGTCAGGGCATATCGCTAACAAAATTGCGTCCACCTTTGCCAGCACTGGCACACCGGCTTTTTTCGTCCATCCTGGAGAAGCCAGCCACGGTGACCTGGGTATGATGACCAAATCCGATCTGGTCATCGCCATTTCGAACTCAGGCAACACCAGAGAAGTCGTCACTTTGTTACCGCTCATTAAACGCTTGAACATTCCCCTAATCAGTATGACTGGCGATGAAGAATCCATCCTCGCAAAAGCTGCGGTCGTCAACCTGGATGTCGGCGTCAGCGAAGAAGCCTGCCCGCTCGACCTCGCACCCACCACTAGCACGACCGTCACTCTGGTGGTTGGGGATGCACTGGCTATCGCTCTGCTCGAAGCAAGAGGCTTTACCGCCGAAGACTTTGCCTTTTCTCACCCTGGCGGCAGCCTCGGACGCAAACTATTGTTGCGCGTCTCCGACATCATGCATTCGGGTGAAGAGTTACCTCGGGTGCTTGGCACAACGCCGCTAAGCGATGCGCTGCTGGAAATGACTTCCAAGGGCTTTGGTATCACCACGGTGGTAAATAGCGACAATGAACTCATCGGTGTCTTTACCGATGGTGATTTACGTCGGGCTGTCGATAACAAAATAGATATCAACGATGTCGCCACCGAAGCGATTATGACGCGGAATTGCAAAACCGTTAACGGCGAAATGCTTGCCGCTGAAGCCTTAAGAATCATGGAGGATCTAAAAATTACTGCCGTTATCGTGGAAGACGACGCCAAACGCCCATCGGGGGTCTTACACCTCCACGACATCCTCCGCGCCGGGGTCGTGTAATAATGAAGCAATCATTAGCTGAAGAGGCTGCAAAACTTATCCGTATTTTGCTCCTCGATGTCGACGGCGTGCTAACTGATGGCCGTCTCTATTACGGGGATGATGATCACGAATACAAAGCCTTTAATATCAAAGATGGCCTCGGCATTAAACTTTTACAGCGCGGTGGCATTGAGGTCGGCGTCATCACCGCACGCAAATCCTCACTCTTAACCCGGCGCTGCACCGAGCTGGGTATTGACCGAGTTATACAGGGCCGCGAAGATAAGCTAAGCGTTCTACAGGAACTGCTCGATGACTCGGCCCTGGACATCGGGCAAGTGGCATTTATGGGGGACGACCTACCGGATTTAGCCGTCGTTAAACGGGTCGGACTGGGTATGACAGTCGCCGATGCCAATCATGTGCTGATCAACAATGCGCTTTGGCAATCTCAATTTCCAGGCGGTGGCGGCGCTGTCCGCGAAGCCGCAGAGTTCATATTAGGTGCACAAAATAAACTTGAGCAACTCATCTCAGCCTATGAGTAAACGATATGTCACCAGGTAAACGACCATGAGTAGCCCGTCGTGAAGAATGCCTTAATGGCAATAGTCATAGCCTTAGCGCTCATTGTTTTTGTAGTTTTCTGGGACTCCCCACCTGAGGTTTTTCTGAGTAAAAATAAAACCTCCGAAGCGGCCATATCACAGGCCAACAGTTATATGATTAACAGCCAGACACGTACATTTAATGAGCAGGGGCTACAGACCTTTAATTTAAAAACCACCCGGGGGCAGTTTTTTAAAGGACAAGATAAATTTGTTATGGACGAACCAGAAATGAAGGCGGACGGGGATACCCCAGACCAGGTTCCCTGGCACCTTACTGCCAACACGGGCGTGGTATTTAACCGCGGCGAGCGGGTTGTTATGCGCGGAAATGTACTCGCCTGGCAGGAAGCACCTGGCGGAAATACCCAAATAAAAACGCCGCAGCTAACCTTTTATCCCGACCAGGACAGAGCCGAAACTGACCGCAAGGTCTATCTGTCCTCACCCGGAACCACCCTCAATGGTGTCGGCATGAAAGCAAATTTCGAACAACAAACTTTTCAGCTATTGTCAAAGGTCAAAAGCAAACACAATGCGATCCACTAGACGATTGAAGTGCATCATCAAACTTACCAGACGGCCATTGGCACCTGCTCCAAAATTTCCTTTTTTGGTGCCACACCGGGTATTCGCGCTGACATTAACTCTGCTTACAGGGCTGACTACAGCTCTCATCACACCTGCCGCCTTTGCCCTGCCCAATGACCACCAACAAGCTATTAGCATCGAATCCGACCGGGTGCTGCGTAACGATAAAACCGGGCTCACCGTCTACGAAGGTGCAGTGCATATGACTCAGGGCAGCATTAATATTAAAGCTGACAAAGTCACGCTGCACACCACAAACAATAAGGTCAGTAAGATTATTTGTATCGGCAAGCCAGCCCAGTATCAACAGCAACCTGAACTAGACGGTGGTCTGGTGGTTGCCCGGGCCAATACCATTGAATATCACCTTGATCAGGATGTTATTAACCTGATCAAGGGTGCCAGCCTTGACCAGGAAGGTTCAACGCTGACTGGTGACATCATCAACTACGATCTCAAGGCAGAGTTAATAGAAGCCCGGGGTGACAACACCGGTAAGCGCCGTATACAAATGGTCATTCCGCCAAGTCAGCAACAGGATCAGCAAAGCCAGAAACCGGCACCACAAACACCGCAGGAAACTGACTAGTGGCCCAATTACATGCCCGTGAACTGGCCAAGAGTTATCGTAAAAAAAGAGTCGTCAACGGTGTCTCCCTGTCGGTATCTAGCGGCCAGATCGTCGGCCTGTTAGGCCCAAATGGCGCCGGAAAAACCACCTGTTTTTATATGATCGTCGGCTTGATCCGCCAGGACGCAGGGCATATTTTCATTGACGAGGATGATATTACCGCGCTACCCATGCATGACCGAGCCCGTCGCGGCATTGGTTACTTACCTCAGGAAGCCTCGGTATTTCGTCGTCTCTCGGTAGAAAAAAACATCATGGCTATCCTCGAAACTCGCCGGGAACTGAGCCCAGCGCAATGCCAGCAAAAGCTCGAAGAGCTGCTGGAAGAATTCCACATCACCCACATTCGCAAAAACCTGGGTATGAGCCTCTCGGGGGGGGAACGCCGCCGTGTTGAAATCGCCCGTGCGCTGGCAACAGAACCGGCCTTCATTTTACTTGACGAACCCTTTGCGGGTGTCGATCCCATTTCCGTCAACGATATCAAAACCATCATTAGCCACCTCCGCGACAAAGGCATTGGCATCCTGATCACCGATCACAATGTCCGCGAAACCCTCGATATTTGTGAGCACGCCTACATTGTCGGTGATGGCAAGGTGATCGCTACCGGCTCGGCAAATGACATTCTGGCTAATGCCGATGTTCGAAAAGTCTATCTGGGCGAACACTTTTCTATCTAACAACTCCTCCGGGAGCTACCCAGCGCTGATCCAGAACATCCACCTCTGGCTAAGGTTAAGATAGCCACCCGGCACCATTAAAGACCTTTCGGCACACAAATTGCTTTTATTATTGCTCCGATACTGGCCCGGCGCTACACTGAGCACTACCAACGTTAAAGAGAACATCGACCCTCGACCATGAAGCAGGGCTTGCAACTTAAAATCGGTCATCAATTATCGATGACACCACAATTGCAACAAGCGATAAAGCTATTGCAACTGTCGTCCACCGATTTACACCTGGAAATACAACAAGCACTGTACTCAAACCCCATGCTTGAGCTGGCCGACGAAATCGACCAGGCCTCTGATAGCAACACAGAAACTGACAACGAAACTAACAACGAAGACATTCAGGAAGCGCTGGTCACGGCCAGCGATGACATGGAATGGAGTGAGCAGATACCCGACGAGCTGGCGATCGATGCCCAGTGGGAAGACATCTACGCCAATGCTGCTCCCCCCAGTGCGAGCAGCTCATCGACCAGCAACACCTCATCAAACAGCGCCGACACTCGGGATTTTGAAGAGTTTCATACGGTCACCGAATCACTTCAGGATCACCTGCTGTGGCAGCTTAACCTGACCCCACTGTCCGACATCGACCGGATTATCGCTACCACCATTATCGACAATATCTCCGATAACGGCTTTCTACTCAGCCCGATAGAAGACTTGTGGGAATCGACCTATGCAGACTACCAAGAGGACTTTCAGCAAGACTCCCAACGCCCCGTTGGCTCAATTGAACTAGATGAAATGCTCGCTGTATTGCACCGAATACAGCAATTTGACCCCCCCGGCGTCGCCGCCAGTGATCTGCGAGAAAGCTTACTGATTCAATTAAATCAGCTCAGTATAGAAACCCCCTGGCTTGAGCAAGCCCTGATGATTGTTGACCGATACCTGCCCCTTGTAGCCGAGCGAAATTTCCCCGCTCTGACTCGCAAGTCAGGCCTGGATGAAGCGTCCTTGGAGGCGATTATCAATCTTATCCAGACCCTCTCACCGCGTCCAGGCGAGGCCATCGGCAGCCAGGATTCCACTTACGTCGAACCGGACGTATCTGTCAGAAAAATCGAGGGGCACTGGCTGGTATCACTGAATTCTGAGCTAACACCCAAGCTTTGCATTAACCAACAATATGCCAAGCTAGTACAACGCGCCAACGCCAGTGAAGACAATACTTTTTTGCGGGATCATTTACAGGAAGCCCGCTGGTTTTTACGCAGTCTGGAAAGCCGCAATGAAACCTTGATGCGCGTCAGCCGCACCATCGTCGACAAGCAACAAGGTTTTCTCGATCATGGCCCCGAAGCCATGAAGCCGATGATACTGGCGGATATCGCTGAGCTACTCGGTTTACATGAATCGACTATTTCGAGAGTCACGACGCAAAAATATATGGACACTCCACGGGGGGTCTACGAACTCAAATACTTCTTCTCCAGCCACGTCAATACAGCTGCCGGTGGTGAGTGTTCATCCACCGCAATTCGCGCTATGCTGAAACGAATGATAGCCGCAGAGCCCAACAAAAAGCCCCTCAGCGACAGCAAGCTGGCCCTTATGTTACAGACCGAGGGCATCCAGGTCGCACGGCGCACCGTCGCCAAATACCGCGAGAGCATGCGCATCCCATCGTCCAGCGACAGAAAGCGCTTTAAGCAAAGCGCCTGACCCAGCCCATGATCCTGGCCCATGACCAATGAACCAGCTTTTAAGCTACCAACATCACCTGAAAAGGAGCTCCATATGCAGTTGAACATTAGTGGCCATCATCTTGATGTCAGCGACGCCATCCATAGCTATGTCACCAATAAAATTACCCGACTAGAACGCCACAATGACCAAATCACCAATGTCTCAGTGATTTTATCCGTCAATAAACTCGTCCAAAAGGCTGAAGCGACAGTTCATGGTAGCGGTGCTGAGTTTTTCGCCGACAGCGAGCATGAAGACCTCTATGCCGCCATTGATGCATTAGTCGACAAACTCGATCGTCAACTTATCAAACGTAAAGAAAAACTGCGAGGCCGTTAGAAACCATCATGAATATTGCCGAGGTGCTCACTCCCGAGCGAACCTGTTGCAACATGCCCGGTATCAGTAAAAAAAGGGTACTGGAATATATCTCGACCTTTCTGGCCGAAAAAACTGATTTTATCGATGCCGACTCAGTCTATCAGGGTCTCCTGACTCGTGAACGACTGGGCAGTACAGGCATAGGTGAAGGCATTGCCATCCCTCATTGCCGCCTGCCGGGCTGCAAAAAAATCACTGGAGTCTTGCTAAAACTGGAAACCCCAGTCGATTTCGACGCCAACGATGATGCCGAGGTCGACCTGATCTTTGCACTGGTGGTGCCCGATGAGCAGAATGACGAGCATCTCCAGGCACTGGCCAGTATTGCCGAACTCATGCAATCGGACGAAGTACGCCAAAAACTCCGTAATTGCCGCTCTAACGACACGCTTTATCAAACGGCCATCAAGGGCTGTTAATCGTGAGTCCAGCGCCAAACACTCGACTTATCGTGGTGAGCGGACGCTCAGGATCAGGCAAAAGTACCGCCCTCCATGTCCTGGAAGATGTCGGGTTTACCTGCATTGATAATCTGCCCATCGGCATGCTCGCAAGTCTATTCGAACATTTGCAGCAAGGTGATGCCAGCAGCCCCAACAAAGTAGCGGTTGGTATCGATACCCGCAACGTGCTTGGAAAGCTCGACCAGTTCCCGATTATTCTGGACCGGCTCAAAGCCTCTGGGATCAACTGTGAAGTGTTGTTTCTGGATGCCAGCAATAACGCCCTGATCCGTCGTTTTAGCGAAACTCGCAGACGCCATCCGCTCAGCTCAGAGTCCATAGATTTAAAGAAAGCCATCGCCCTGGATTTACAACTCCTGGAACCCATCGCCGCAGTCGCCAGCCGACAGATTGATACCAGTAATATGTCGCTGCATCAGCTTCGCGACCTGATTAAAAAACAGATTGCGCCCGAGACCTCTGGGGGTATGGCGGTGCTATTCCAATCCTTCGCCTTCAAGCACGGTGTACCGGTCGATGCAGATTTTGTCTTTGACGTACGCTGCCTGCCCAACCCCTACTGGAAAAAGGAATTACGTCAATACAACGGCAGCGATAAACCGGTCATTGAGTTCCTGGACTCACAAACCGAAGTTGCGGCCATGCTGGCCGACCTGAATGGCTTTCTGTCACGCTGGATTCCTCGTTATGCAGCCACCAATAGAAGTTATCTGACCATTGCGGTGGGCTGCACCGGCGGGCAACATCGCTCGGTTTATATGTGTAACCAACTGACCCTGCAATTTACTAAACAGTTCTCAAATATTCAGGTTCAACATCGCGAACTAGAAAACTAGCAAACTCCGAAAAGGCGGTAAACCAGGCAGTTCCCTCGTGTTCAAACAACTATAATACCCGCCGCCGAAGCCATCTAAACCCTGACTAAACAATTTAATCATGATCGAAAAAGACATTACTATTATCAATAAGCTCGGCCTCCATGCCCGAGCCGCCGCCAAACTTGCTGCTACCTGCAACCGTTTTGCCAGCACCATAAAAACTGGCAGTGAAGGCAAGTCGGTCGATGCCAAAAGTGTTATGTCTTTAATGTTGCTGGCTGCAGGCCAGGGCACCACACTGCATTTTGAATTTGAGGGTGAGGATGAAGATGATGCTTTCAATCAGGTTAATGAGCTCATCGCTGACTATTTTGGTGAAGGCCAATAAGCGCTTCGGGCCGTATGCAGTTAGCGCCAAAAAACTGAATTAAGCTCGACCCCTGGCCCAAATTAAGGCACGCGACTGATTTCGATTATGCGGGGATGACCTGTAGAATAAGCCCCGCACAACTCAGCTCCGTAACTCACCCCATCACCTGCCATCAGGAGCCTAAGCAGGATGCCGGCAAGCCAGACAACAAGCGATCAACTGTCCCTGCTGTCCCTTATTGATGACAGTATCGTCGACCCCCGGGCGCTCAACCAGGTTCGGCATGCCCTGAACAACATGGCGACCATGGACATCGCCCATTACATTGAATCTTCACCCATTAAAGTGCGACGCTTGCTCTGGGAGCTGGTCGAGCCCGAGGTCGAAGGGGAGGTATTCAGCGACCTCAATGAAGAGCTGCAAAAAGAATTTTTACAGGGCATGAACAGCTCACAGATGGCCCTGTTGGTTGCCGGTCTTGATGCCGATGATGTCGCAGATGTTCTCCAGCAACTGCCCGATAGAATAATCCCCAACGTCCTACAGGCTATGGACAACCAGGATCGCCTGCGTGTCGAGAGCGTTTTGCCCTATGACGAGGACAGCGCTGGCGGCTTGATGAATACCGATACCATCACTGTACGGCCGGATCTGACCATTGATGTGATTTTGCGTTATTTGCGCCGCCACGAAGAATTACCCGAAGTCACTGACAGTCTTTTCGTGGTTAATCGCAACGACACATTTTTAGGCACTTTACCACTGGCTAAAATTCTGACTTCCAGTCCCAATATAACGGTCCGGGAAATCATGGACACCTCCACAGAGGCCATACCCGCAGAACTACCCGCATCAGAAGTGGCACATATGTTTAAGCGCCACGACTGGGTATCCGCACCGGTCATCAATGACCACGGCAAACTACTGGGACGAGTCACGATTGACGATGTCGTTGACGTGATTGTTGAAGACGCCGAGCATTCGCTGTTTGGCCTGGTAGGCCTCAGTGATGAAGAGGAAACCTTTACCTCGGTGCGACGCTCAGCCCCGCGGCGCGCAGTGTGGCTGGGTATTAATCTGGGCACCGCAGTATTAGCGTCTGTGGTTATCAATATCTTTGAAAATACGCTCGACAAAGTCGTCGCCCTGGCGATTTTGATGCCTATCGTCGCTAGCATGGGTGGCGTCGCTGGCAGCCAGACGTTAACCGTAGTGATTCGGGGTATGGCTCTCGGTCAGGTCGACCGCAATAATCTGCGCTGGCTGTTAAGTAAGGAATTCTTTTCTGCAACACTTAACGCCATGCTCTGGGCGGCGGTGATCGGAATGCTGGCCTCATGGTGGTTTGAGGATAATATGATCGGTTACATTATTGCCGCAGCTATGGCCATCAACCTGATCACCGCAGCGGTAGCGGGCTCACTGCTGCCGGTTATTTTAAAGTCGGTCAATATCGACCCGGCTCTGGCTGGCAGCGTCATGCTCACTACCATCACCGATGTAGTCGGATTCTTCGCCTTTTTAGGGCTGGCGACGATGTTTTATTTATAGCTGTTTGTATCTGGATGTTTATATTTGCAGCTTTATAGTTAACAGCCCAGCCCAACCAAGCCGTAATTCAAGGGTAACAGGTGCTTATGAACAAACCACACATCACACCACAGACCAAAGCACACACCAAGCCACACGCCCAGCAAGACGCCGACCAGGCCATTGGGGATGGGGACGATAGTGACTCCGAGATTCTGCCGCCCAGTAAATCTGCGCGTAAACGGGAAATGACTGCCCTGCAAAAACTCGGCGAAACTTTAATGGCACTACCCGCTGATCAGCTCGCCCAAGTCCCCCTTTCCAAAGGCTTACGTGAAGCTTTTGAGCTGGCCAAAAACCTTAAACAGCGAGAAGCCAAACGACGGCAATTACAGTTCATCGGGAAGCTCATGCGGGCCGAAAACCATGCCGAAATTTCAGCTGCAATGACCCGTATGGACGATGATAACCGTCTGTTCCGTCAACGCTTCCAGCAACTAGAAAAAATTCGCGATGAACTCATTGATAACGAAAGCGCCCTTGAAGCACTACTCGACGGCCACCCTGAACTCGACCGCCAACATCTCCGCCAACTGATACGCCAGGCGCGCAAACATGCCTCTAGTAAAGACCAGGCTCCCGAAAAGGCCTCCGCCAAGCGCCGCAAGCTGTTTGAATACCTGCGTGAAACCTTAGTGCTCGCTTGACTTAATCGCCTCGAATGCCTGGAATGCCCGATATTCAAGACAGGTTCGACCTAGCGACCCAACCTTCTAATCGCCGCCGTAGTCAGATATTTATCGTACAGGTCATCGCTATTAACCTGGGTTTTATAGCCGCCAGATAATTTCTTGACCTGCTCCAGCCGCGTCATACGATTGGTCTGAATGTTATGAGCATGCACCCGCGTCCACGACGAGTACGGATGCTTACCATCGTAAAACGTATTATTGCCATCGGTATAGAGTGAGCCAGCACCATCAAAAGAGCGGAACATTTCACCGCGACGGTCATAGGAAACCATCGAAATAGGCGCCAGAGTCCGAGCATCAAACCACACCCGCTTCTTACTAATCGGTGCCCGGGGGAACTTGACGGGCTCCGCATCAACGACAATGGCTTCAGGCACCAGCTCCACATCCATATCCCAAAAGGTCTCACCATGGGGACCGCCGTGGGTGGTGTGTTGCCAGTTTTCATGCTCGGGTTTCCAGCTCCGCGATACTGCCGCCAGGGCTGGCCCCCTACCGACAATCTTGTAGTTACCCCAGGTCAAAAAGGGATCGCCTGCGGTCCAGGCATCCGACAGGTACAGGGATGATCCGGCGATTAAAGGCTCAAAACGTTGATTGCTAGGAAAACGCCGGACCCGTTTAAACGAGGGCAAATAACCACTCAAAGATGGGAACTGACGCTGATCATAGTCCCAGACATTCAGAAAGGAGGTGCCAGCAATATCCTGGGGCTTAACGAAAAACACCGATTGATAACGCAGCTTATCTTCGTGACCCGTCCAGTAAGGTTTTGGCTCCAGAACAATCCGACCCGTCGCCGCCAACTCAACCCAGCACAGCTCGTAAGAATATTCGACCTTGCCCGACGGCCCAACATCGGTTTCCTGAATCGCATAAAAAGACGCATCGTGACGTCCCCAGCTGAGGGTAATGCCTGCAAACACTTCAAGGGCCGTCTTTGGGTCAGGAAAAGGATTACCGCCAATCCAGGGCTTGCCCTCACGAGTGACCACATTGCCATTGGCATCAAACATAGCCTGGCCCTGGTTACGCAGGGTCGCCTCGTTATATTCCCAGGGGCTGAGCTGCATAATATCGCTGGTGGTATCGAGCATGCGCATCTGCCGACCCATTTGTGAGACCTGGGTATAGCGAATCGGATCCAGTAAATCTTTGATGTGCTCAACGTTATCGGCGCTAATCATATCGCCGGTTTTTATCTTACCGCCGGTGTAGGCCTCAATGGACATAAGCTCGTCCGGGTATACGCCGTCAATGCCACCGGTATTTGCGATAGCCGGCCATAATGGCGCCAATACACCGGTGCCGAGTACGCCCCTGGCCAGTTGACCCATAAAATGACGACGACTGTAACTGGAATCGTACTTACGAATTCTCACAATAATCCCGTACCTGTTTTATATTTGTCTCCAACCCAGGCTTCTGTTATAGCCCGCAACCATACTGCTCGTCACGTTGGCCAAGCGTCACTTGCTCTGCCTCAGATAACAAATGTCGATAACGCCCGGCCTCGACAAGCACAGCACATAACTCCTGTTTTCTGTCACCGGACTGGGCCAGAAGTTCGATTCTATGATTCATTGCCGTCCGCCAGTGGGGCGAGCCATCAGGTTGAGCGCCACTGATTTTTGCCCAGGCGCGCTCAGCGGTAAAGGTATCGGCAATGGCCTCAGCGCTTTCTGCGTAGGCCGTCCAGGCGTCACCAGAATTAGGGAAAGCCTGGACCATGGCTTTGGCCATATCGAAGGCCTCAGCGCCACGACCAACTTTAGTTGCAGCGCGAATCTGTAACAGGCGGAGCTGCCGCTGATCGTGGGTTTGGCCTGCCAGGGCTGGGTACAAAGCCTCTGCCAGGGGAATCAATTGTGCGAACGCTTCGCGGCGTTCCTTTTCTAGCAATAATCGATAGATCTCTTTCTGTGTCGCGCCATCCATACCCGACCCAGCCTGGCCCTTGTTTCCAAGGCTCGTGATAAACGACTGCAACTGGGCCTGATCAGTTTTATCCAATGCACGCAATTTAGTCCACAGCAAAACCTGCTTCACATTCCCGTCGAGTTGCAC
>CALLDA010000069.1 GCA_937998635.1 uncultured Pseudomonadales bacterium | reverse complement strand
GGGCGCTCATCATTTGGTGAATCATGCCGATGAGATCACTGCTCTTTTATTTTAAAAAAGTGTCTTGAAAATACGTGCTCTAGTAACTAGCGCTTTCGATGGCTTATTCCTATCACTCAGCGGCTCCCATCCACTTTAATTCAAACTGATACACCTGAAAGAACCTATGCCCACAGCCACGACAAGCACTGATCCGATGAGCAAAAACCCAATCGATCCAAAAATAGATCCCAAAAGCTACCAAGCACCCAGCAAGCTCCTTAACGGTAGAACTATTCTGGTTACCGGTGCCGGTGACGGCATCGGTCGTGCTGCGGCACATAGCTTTGCAGCCAGTGGCGCTACAGTGATACTGCTGGGCCGCACGGTCGCCAAGCTCGAACAGGTCTACGACGAGATCATGGCTAAGGGCGATACTGAGCCGCTTATCTTTCCCCTCGATCTTGCAAAGGCTAACGAGCAGGATTACCAAACTATGGCTGAGGCCATCGAAGAACAATTCGGTCAGCTTGACGGCCTGCTGCACAATGCCGGAATACTCGGTCAGAGGACGTCTATCGGTAGCTACCACCAGGCGGTTTGGGGAGAACTTATGCAGGTCAATGTCAACGCAGCTTTCCTGCTGACAAAATCGGTATTACCCCTGTTAAAAGTCTCAGCCGACGCCTCGATTATATTTACCTCATCGGGTGTTGGCCGTAAAGGTCGGGCTTTTTGGGGTGCTTACGCGGTGTCGAAATTTGCCACTGAAGGCCTTGCACAGGTGCTCAGTCACGAACTTGAAGAAACCACCAACATTAAGGTCAACTGTATTAATCCGGGCGCCACGCGCACCAATATGCGCGCTGTGGCCTACCCTGCTGAAAATCCGGGCACCTTAAAAACGCCGGAACAGATCATGCCCGCTTATCTTTATCTTATGGGTTCTGACAGTCGTGGCGTCACCGGCCAGTCTTTTGATGCGCAATGATCTGATGCGCAATAATCGAGATCCGCAACAAACTAAACACTAATGCCTTTTCTTAGCTGTCTGTCTTAGGAGCCTGTCTTGTGGCTCGCGCCCCGCGCCTTCAAACGACGTAATTGACGATCGCGCTCCTGGTGCTCGCCAGGGGTCAGTGCTGATTGCCGTAATTTTAAACCCACTGACTTGCCCAGCTTACTGATTTCCGCAGGCGTTAAATCCAGATGTTCCCCAGTGCGCACATAGGATGGCATGACTACGGAGCCGAATTTACTGCGCTTGAGCCGACTCACCTCAAGACCCTGAGATTCCCACAAACGCCGAACTTCCCGTTGACGCCCCTCAGTCAAGACCACCGTAAACCATTGGTGGGTGCCGGAGATCGCACCGACGCCTATTTTAGCAAAGCGGGCGACACCGTCGTCAAGCAAGACACCTTCCTGCAAACGCTTCAACATAGCGTCGTCGACCACACCGCGCACGCGCACTACATATTCCCGCTCAACCTGGTTTGAAGGGTGCATCATGCGATTAGCCAACTCACCATCGTTGCTGAACAAGATTAAGCCACTGGTGTTGATATCCAGACGGCCAATCGCTATCCAGCGACCATTCTTGATCGGGGGCAGGGATTCAAACACCGTACGCCGACCACCGGGGTCACTGCGCGTACATATCTCACCGATGGGTTTGTTATAGATAAGCACCCGCAGACGGTCATCTCGATGGCTTAATTTAATCCGCCGACCATCGACCGTGATTTTGTCTTCGGGATCGCTGCGATCACCGATGGTAGCGACTTTACCGTTGACCTTAACGCGACCATCGACAATCCATTTTTCAATTTCGCGGCGAGAACCCAAACCAACCTGGGCCAGGACTTTATGAATCTTTTCACTCATGATCGTTTGACGCCGTATTTTGTAGCCGCGAGTTGTTTGGGGCTGAGCTTTGTTGGTAAGGCTTTTCTTGTTCAGTACCTTCTAAAGCCGTTTTATTCTGATCAGTATCCTCATGATCGTCAGCTCGCCCAGCCTCGAAAGGTTCGCCTTCATCGCTAAATTCTTCAGCGATCACCGCCTCGATGTTCGCCTCGGCCTCACCATCAGGTAAAGCTGCTGGTAGATCAAAACCCAACTCTTCGCTGAAGGTTTCAATGTCGCGGATTTCACTGAGCGGCGGCAATTCACCCAGCCCGGCAAGATTAAAATCATCGAGGAATTTTTTAGTCGTGGCATAGAGCGCAGGCCGACCCGGTACATCCCGGTGTCCCACCGAGCGGATCCACTCACGCTCCATAAGAGTGCGAATAATCTCAGAACTCACCGCCACCCCACGCACTTGCTCGATATCACCCCGTGTAAGCGGCTGGCGATAGGCGATTAAAGCCAGGGTCTCCAGCAGGGCGCGCGAATATTTCTTGGGTTTTTCTTCCCAAAGGCGATCAATCCAGGGGGCCAACTCCTGGCGCACCTGAAAGCGATAACCGCTGCCAGTTTTTTTAAGTTCATAGCCTCGGCCTTTGCAGTCAGCTTCAATATCTTCGAGAGTTGCTCTAATAAGTTCGCGTTCAGGGCTTTCACCGTCTGCAAACAAGTTCCCCAATGCAGCGATATCAAGAGACCGCCCGGCCGTCAGCAGGGCCGCTTCAATAATTTTTCTGAGCTGATCACCGTCCATTAATTTATTCTCGCTTTCACATGGATAGGCCCTAAAGGCTCGCCCTGGACAATCTCCACCAGGGCTTCTTTCATTAATTCAAGCAGCGCCAAAAAGGTGACGACAACGCCGTTACGGCCTTCAGATAACTGAAATAAGTCCTGAAACGGCACGAAGCGCTGATCGCGTAACTGGTTTAGCACCTGGCTCATACGCTCGCGGGTCGATAGCACCTCGAAGGAAATATGATGACTGTCGATTAATTCAGCGCGCCGTAGCGTTGCCGCCAGCGCCAGCAACAACTCCTGAATGGTCACCGTTGGCTCGGGGCGTTGTTGACCCCGCTCCGGCGCTTTGATCTCAGCGATAAAAGTATCTCGCCCAGTTCTGGGCAAATTATCGATATCTTCAGCGGCGGTTTTAAAGCGCTCATATTCCTGCAAACGTCGGATCAATTCGGCCCGGGGATCCTCTTCATCGTCGTCAAGTTCGTCCTGGCGGGGCAACAACATGCGTGACTTTATCTCCGCCAACATCGCGGCCATGAGCAGATATTCCGCTGCTAAATCCCAATGCAGTGCTTTCATCATCTCGATATAGGCCATATATTGATGAGTGATCTCAGCGACATTGATTTCGAGGATATTGAGATTCTGCCGGTTGATCAGGTAGAGCAGCAGATCGAGCGGCCCCTCGAAAGCCTCAAGAATGACTTCGAGAGCTTCGGGTGGGATATATAAGTCTTTGGGTAACTCGGTGAGCTGTTTGCCTTGAACGATGGCAAAAGACATTTCACCCTGAGCGGCGGCTGGGTCAGCGCCCGGCTGCTCTGCCGCAGCTTCTGTTCCAGGCTCTGCGGACGGCGCTGTTTGAGGCTCTTTTGTTTCTGGCTGCGCTGGAAGTTCTGCTGAAGGTTCTGGATTGACCATGACTGGCTCTGTAGTCATTGAGCCTCTCGGCTTGATAGTGGTTACGAGCAAGCCACATTATATGTTATCAAGGCAACTATTTATGCCCAATATTTAGGCAAGCTCTGATCAATTCATGAACTCGTATCTTGCGCCTCGACCCGACTACTTGTACTTCACAAATCGAAAGCGCTTAGGTCGCCCATACCCTCACGAATCAGCGCCGGTGAATCTTTGGTCAGATCGATACTGGTGGTCGGCTCAAGACCGCAGAAACCACCATCGACAATCAGGTCGACACGCTTATCCAGCAGGTCACGTAGATCCTGGGGGTCGGTCAAGGGGTATTCATCGTCAGGCATAATCAGGGTGATGCTCATCAACGGCTCGCCCAGCGCCTCCAACAAGGCCTGGGCAATGGGATTACCGGGTACTCGCAGCCCTATGGTTTTACGTTTTGGATG
>CALLDA010000068.1 GCA_937998635.1 uncultured Pseudomonadales bacterium | reverse complement strand
AGCCCTCGTCAGGGTGAATTCAAAATACGTGCGTTGTTTTTTGACACCTATGGCACCGTTTGTGATTTCTATGGGCCAATGTCGCGGCAGTTTGAACGCTTCGCTCTGGAGAGGGATATCAGCTGTGATGTCAGAGCCATGACCATCGCCTGGCGCTCGGCTTACGCCATGACCTGCTTTAAGCAGGCGGCGATAAAGTCTGAATTTCGGCCCCTCCGGGACATTCAGCGAGCAAATCTTGAAGTGGTGATGAAAGAATACTTTCCCGGATCAGTGACATCCGAAGAACTGGATCAATTGAACACGGTTTGGGACCGGCTTGACCCCTGGCCGGATACGCTTGAAGGCTTACACCGACTCAAAGGCCAGGCCATTATCGCGCCTGTATCCAATGGCAATTTCATTGATATGGTGAACCTCGCGCGCTTCGCGGGTTTGCCCTGGGACATTATTCTTGGCTCGTCTGTCGCTCAGGTCTACAAACCTCATCCGGATGCCTACCTCAAATCCGTCGCGGCGCTAGGTTTGCAGCCGGAAGAGGTGTGTATGGTTGCCGCCCACCAGGCAGAGTTGCCCTATGCCGCAGGCCACGGTATGCAAACTGCGTTCGTGGCGCGCCCTGATGAGTTTGGTGGTGTGGTCAAACCTAAAACCCCCGAACCGGGAATGACTTATCTTGACGCGGCGGAGATTTATCCGGAAGGGGACTGGACCTACGTGACGGATAGCTTTATTGATCTGGCGGAGCAGATACGGCAATCGTGATTAGCTTATAGGAGGTGGAATTTTCAGCCTCTAATCGAGCAGCAATGTACGGTTCTTTTCCATAATTGCTTTAAACAGCTGGCTATTAACCCTTTCGTCTAGCCAGATCTGCAAACCCCTTAATTGGCTATTCTCAAACCAGCCGAAATCAACGTTGGCAAATTGGCGGACAAAAGGAAAGATCGCAATATCGGCATAGCTCAGTGTCTCACCCAGCAGGTAGGGCTGAGATATAAGCTGAGTGTTCAGCTTATTTAAAAATACCAGGCCATCGTCTCGGGCATCGGAGCAATCTTCGTTGGGGTAGCGCTGGGGGTATTTGTATCGATCCAGTGCCTGTTTGAAACTACTGTCGTTTTCTGCGATGAGTTTGTGGCAGGCCTTTGCTGCAGCACCGGAGATGGATTCTGGCAGCCAGTGATCGGGGTCATTTTTATTCAGCGCCCAGTCCATAATCGCCAGGCTTTCATCCAGCACGCGACCATCTTTGAGCTGCAAAACCGGCACGGTGCCTTTCGATGATAGAGCCAGCATTTCGGCGGGCTTTTCCTTTAAGGCGACCTCAATAATGTCGACCTGGATGCCGGCGCTGTACAGTGCCATCCTTGCCCGCATGGCGTAGGGGCAACGTCGGAAGGTGTAGAGTAGGGGGCGAAGGTTTGGCATGAGCTGGGGGATATACGGTCTCAGACCATCAGATAAAACGCGAGCTGTTTAATCTGATGGTCTTCGCACCTGAAAAGTGTATCAGGCTTACAGGTCGTAAAAGCCTTTGCCTTCCTTGACCAGTTTTTCTAGCAAAGGTGCAGGTTGCCAGTAATGCTCCCCAAATTGTAGGGCATATTTTTTATAGGCATCATAAATGTTTTTCAGACCGATCTGATCGGCCCAGAACATGGGGCCACCTTTGTAGGCGGGGAAGCCGTAGCCGTTGATCCAGATAATATCGATATCCAGAGGTCGGGCAGCGATGCCTTCTTCGAGAATGAGCGCGCCTTCGTTGATCATGGGGTACATGCAGCGTTCGAGGATTTCCTGGTCACTAATTTGACGTTGCTCAATGCCCGCGTCTTTGGCGCATTGGGCGATCAGGTCTTTGACGACAGGATCGGGGATGGGGGTGCGACCATCTTCATAAAGATAAATACCGGCATTGGTTTTTTGGCCGTGGCGGCCCATCTCGACGATTTTATCGATCCAGACAGAATCACGTTGTTCGATCTTGCCAGCTTTACGCCTTTCTTCGCGCACTTTATAGCCTACATCCAGCCCGGCCATATCGGCCATGGTAAATGGCCCCATGGGGAAGCCGTAGTCGAATAATACTTTATCGATTTGTTCGGGCGTTGCGCCTTCTTCGACCAGAAAAGCCGATTCACGGGTGCGGGCGTGGAGCATGCGGTTGCCGACAAAGCCATCGCAAACGCCTACTAAAGCGCCAATTTTGCCAATGCGTTTGGACAGGCTCATAACGGTGGCGATAACGTCGTCAGCGGTCTTTTCACCGCGGACGTTTTCCAGTAGTCGCATCACGTTTGCCGGGCTAAAGAAGTGCATGCCGATCACGTCCTGGGGGCGTTGCGTGACGCTGGCGATTTCATCAACGTCCAGTGTTGAGGTGTTGGTGGCGAGAATGGCACCTTGCTTACAAACGCCATCGAGGGTTTTGAAGACTTCTTTTTTAACATCCATATTTTCGAACACGGCTTCAATAACGATATCCACACCTTTGATGTCGTCATAAGAAGTAGTGGGTTCGATCAGCGCCATGCGGGTTTCCACATCGGCTTGAGTGATGCGACCTTTTTTGGCGGTGTTTTCGTAATTGCCGCGAATGGTGGCCAGACCTTTGTCGAGAAATTCCTGTTTTAATTCCAGTAATTTTACCGGGATGCCAGCATTGGCAAAGTTCATGGCGATGCCGCCGCCCATGGTGCCTGCGCCGATGATGGCTGCGGTTTTGATGTCCCGTTTGGCGGTGTCTTTAGGCAGGCCGGGGACCTTGGCGACTTCCCGTTCGGCAAAAAAGATGTGGCGCTGGGCGGCAGATTCCGAAGAGGCCATTAACTCATCAAACAGCTCCTGTTCCCGAGCCATGCCTTCATCGAAGGGTAATTCAAAGGCGGCGCGGATACAATTAATGATATGGAAGGGCGCTAAAAACCCACGCTGCTTGCGGGCGATACCGGCTTCGTAATTATCGAAAATGGCTGAGTCGACTGTTTCGGGGGTGATATCTCTAATCGCCCGTGGACCTTTGCCATCAGCCAGGAGTTTTTCTGCGTAAGCGATACCGGCTTCGAGGAGATCACCTTTGACAATATCGTCGATGATGCCCAGTGCTTTGGCCTGGGCGGCGGGCACATGACCACCGCCAACAATCAGCTCCAATGCAGCTTCTGCTCCAACCAGACGGGGCAATCTCTGGGTGCCACCAGCGCCGGGCAGTAGACCCAGGTTGACTTCCGGCAGACCCACTAAAGCGGTCGGCAGAGCGACGCGGTAATGACAGCCCAGAGCAACTTCAAGCCCGCCACCCAGGGCGGTGCCGTGAATAGCTGCGACGATGGGCTTGGCGGCGGTTTCCATGGTGCCGATCACAGGGACCAGGCCGGGCTCGCCCATACCGGTGGCGAATTCATTGATGTCGGCACCGGCAATAAAAGTGCGACCTTCGCAAATCAGTACGATGGCCTTAACACTATCATCTGCCAGCAAGTTTTCTACCGACTCTTTCAGCCCGGCGCGCACGGATTGGCATAAGGCATTCACCGGTGGGTTGTTAACTTTGATCAGGCCAATGACGCCCTGTGTGGAATAGCTGACGGTGTCGGACATGGTGGTTCCCCTGTTTTAATCGTTTTAAAAAGGCAGTGCTTAACTCTAAATGACAGCGCTATTTTAATATGGCGGCGCTTAAATTAGTGCCTTGAAAGCGTTTACGTAGTCACTGGAATGTTGATGCTTTGACATGATATCCAGCAGGGTTTGGTCCTGTGGGTTAGTCGCCTGGAGATTGCGCCCAGCCTCAAGGAAAAATTCGAGAAAGGTTGAAAAGTTTTCTGCCTTCATACCGCGATAGGCTTTTTCCAGGACGTGAAAGTCTGGGTCAACACCCTCGGGTGCTTCGAAATCCAGGAAAGTACGAATGCGTTCGTCATCGAATACTTCACCCAGAACTTTTTTTTTGTCTTTGCGTAAGGCCATTTAGTTTCCTCTTTCTAAGCGCTATAACTTAAGTTCTACAATAATGCGTTGAGTTTGCTCAGCAGTATTTCATTAACTTGCTGGGGGTTAGCCTGGCCTTTCGAGGC
>CALLDA010000067.1 GCA_937998635.1 uncultured Pseudomonadales bacterium | reverse complement strand
ATATCATTATGACCACGAAAAACCTCCGTGCGCACTTCTACCTCGTTTGTCATGCAATAACTCCTCATTAGTTTAGATTCTGTCGGAAAATTTGTTGGCCGAAGCATAAGGCAGCCAGCGCCGGAAGGCTAACGTACCGAGGGTCATTCACCCGAGCTTAGCTTTCCAGGGCACCCAGCAAGTAGTTGCGATACTGGTCGAGATTGTTCATTAAGGGGCTGCATATTTCCATAGCCGGCAAGCGGTAGCGATCACTTTGCAAAGCACTTTTCCCCACAGTTATATAGCGAGCTACCTTTGCCGGGCCGCCATCATGCTCGTCTGCGCCTCCAAGCCCCATTAACTCCGCAACGGCAGTGCGTCGTCCATCAGCGAGACAATAACTAGCGCTAATCCACAGCCGTCCAAAACGATAACGCTGCTTCACTTTCTGCTCGGCGATTGAACTCCAGGTGGCACCGGTATAAGCAAAATCTTTGGGCTGCTCACCTAGATGTCTTTTAATATCCGCGTCGGCTGTGCGCAATTCTTGCTCAAGCTGATCGCCGTCAGGATCTGTGTGAGATAGCCGACTCAGGTTTGGATGACTCACCGTATGACCACCGATGCCCCAGCCAAGCGTCGTCAACTGGGCGACTTCTTCCCAGCTCAAAACCTTACTGGCGAGGCGCGGATCATCCATCGGGCCGGTATGGAAAAACAAAGTGCCGCTATAGCCATACTCTGCTAGCAAGGGCTGAATCTCGGTAAGCATGGTTTTATCAGCGTGGTCAAAATCAAACATGATGGGCTGTTTTGGGATTTCGCCAGTACCCGGCCCGGCACCGTCCATCAATGCTTCAAGCTGATCATATTTGATCGACTCAAAGCCTAGCTCACGGGCCAGGGCGAACATCTTGCCCAGGTGTTCCGGTATCAAAGGATATTCGGCCCATTTGGAAGTGGTGCCGTGGCAAACGGTAATGGGGATTTTTAGCATAGCGTGCCAGTCACCAGGCGGTAAAACTATAGCGCATCGTAAACCGCGCCCAATAATTTCTTACTTCTGACATCACCAACAACCGCCTCGGCGCGCATCTTGTTCATGGCAAAGGTGACACAGACATGAGCGTCCTGATCAATGATGACTACTGAGCCACCGTAACCGCCCCAGAAACAGGTATTGGGGTTTTTACTAAACGGGAAGGTCGGGTTCACAAGGCCATAGCCCATACCAAAACGGACATCCATACCCAGGAATAGATCGGTACCGTTTGATTGCTCCTCAAGCACTCGTTTTGTTCCGGATGAAGACATCAGCTCAACACCAAAAGCCGAGCCGCTACAGGCCATAGCCGTTTGCGCGCGGGCCATAGAGCGGGCATTACCGTGACCGTTGGCAGCGGGGATTTCAGCCTTGCGCCAGGCCGAGGTCTTCGTCCAGGCAACATCCAGTGGCGTGCCGATACTGGTCTTTTCTGCCACCGAACCGGATTCTGGAGCAAACTGTTCTGCGAGGGTAATGGCAGGCGGAATAAGTTCAGCAATATTGGTGTGTTGCTGGTCATCAAAGCCGATATGAAAATCAGCCTTCATGGGTATAGCTATTTCTTCTCTAAAGAAGGTACCCAGTGAACGGCCATCGACCCGACGCACCAGCTCGCCGATCAGATGTCCGTGAGTTAAAGCATGGTAGCCGCTGGCCGTGCCCGGTGGCCACCAGGGTGCCTGGGCGGCGAGGTGGGCACAGGAATATTCCCAGTCATACAATTGCTCTGGCTCCAGGCCGCCCTCAAAACCAGATAGACCAGAGGTATGCCCCAGCACGTGGCGAACCAGCACGTCCTGTTTGCCATTTTGGGCGAACTCCGGCCAGTAGCTGGCTACGCTAGCATTCAAATCCAGTTGCTCTCGATCGGCCAGAATCAAGGCACACAGGGCCGCCATGGTTTTGGTCGAAGAAAAGACATTGACGATAGTATCCTCGGTCCACGGTGTTTGTTTAGCCTGGTTTGCAAGGCCTCCCCATAAATCGACAACGAATTCGCCTTCAACCGTAACCGCGACACTGGCGCCTACATCCAGGTCGCCCAGGTTTTTTTCAAAGACTCGCTTTACGCCTTCGAATTTTTCGTCGCAGAATCCGTGACATTTTCCATAATCAGATAGTTCGTAATCGGACATTATTCGCTCTCCCCTAACACAGGTTTAATGTTATCTAATGAATATTTTTTCTTATGTTGCACCCAAACATCAGCAGCGCGCAAATAAAAAAGGACTCTGCGAATGAGTCACAGAATCCTTTTTATCTTAACGGCTTATCTTAACAGCGCTATTAATAAGTCAGCTCAGCTTTGCCAGGCCCACGACAATTATGATCTGGCACAAACAAGAGGCAGGTCAGAGCCATTAATTACCTGATGCAGACGAGAACACATAAGGCTCAAGGGATTCCTGCCCCGCGACGCGATGCTTATGCCAGCGACCACCGCCGTAGTAAACCAGGCTACCCGGCTCCGCTGCACCTTCATGGTCATAGTAGGCAACACAATCCCGCAAGGGAGCCGAGGCAATATCCACTTCGGCACAATGTTGCGCATAGGCTTCTGTGGCCTCTTGCTTAACATCAACCACATCCGCCGATTTTTCATGCATGGTTTTTAACACCCATAAAATATAGTCGCTGTGATCATCGATGGTATCGGTGAAGTTAAAGCTACCGCCACCTCCCTGGGGGCCGGTCATCACAAAGAGATTAGGGAAACCCTGGCTGTGTAGGCCCAGCCAGGTTTTAGTGCCACCCTCCTGCCATTTTTCTGACAGTGACTTACCCTCTTCGCCGTAGATCATCTCGAAGGTTGAGGTGGCCATCCACTGGAAACCGGTGGCGTAAATCAACACATCGACCGGATACTCAACGCCGTCATGAATCACACCGTTTTCATTGATGCTGTGAACGCCCCGAGGCGCAGTATCCACCAGGTGAACGTGGGGCAGGTTAAAGGTGGGCAGATATTGATCATGAAAGGTTGGTCGCTTGCAGGCATAGGGATAGTAAGGCTTGAGAGCGGCAGCGGTTTTAGGGTCTTTTACGATGGTATCGACCCGGGCACGAATTTGCTCCATAGCCTGAAAATTCTCATCGAGCTGATGCTGCATCCATTCATCCGGTGACAGGCGTTTGCCGCCACTCTTCGATGGCTCTTTAAAATGATCAACCCTGCCCGAGAGGTAATCGTCATTGGCTTTCACTGCGTCGCGTACGGTTGAAATCTTCGCGAACCTTTTACGTCTGGCCTCCGACCAGCCGGGTTCCTTGCTCCAGGTTTCAGTTTCTTGCTCGGTGGTAGAACGCTGATCACGGACATCGATAGACGATGGCGTGCGCTGAAACACATACAGCTCTTTTACCACTTTGGCAATTTCTGGAATCACCTGCACGGCAGTGGCACCCGTGCCGATAATACCCACGCGCTTGCCTTCAAGGTTGACGTTGTAGTCCCAACGCGAGGTGTGGAAGGCATCACCTTTGAAGGTTTCCATACCGTCGATTTTGGCCAGCTTGGGCGTGGTCAAAATGCCATTGGCGACCACCACGAAGCGGGCTTTCATGGTGTCGCCGCGATCGGTTTCGACCAACCAGCGGCCGGATGATTCCTGCCATTGGGTCTTTTCGACCGTGGTGTGAAACAGGCACTTGTCGTAGAAGCCGAATTTCTCGGCCACGGTCTGGCAGTATTCGAAAATTTCAAAGCCACTGGCAAATTTCATGGTGGGGATGTAGCCGGTCTCATCGAGCAGCGGCAGATAGCTGTAAGACTCCACATCGCAGGCAATACCCGGATAACGGTTCCAGTACCAGGTGCCGCCGACATCGCCGCCTTTCTCACAAAAGCGCACATCTTTAAACCCGGCTTCGCGCAATTTATACCAAAGCGTCAGGGCAGCAAACCCGGCGCCAACAACAAGAATTTCGCACTCGTCATCCAGCGCATCTCTGGGCACCGGTGCCGTTGAGTAAACATCGTCCAGATATTTACTGAACTCGCCCTCAAGGGCAATGTAATCACCGGCGCCAGACCTCGCCTCTTTAAACTCTCGGTATTTAGCCTGTTCCTCGGCATTAAATACCGCCCCAGCCGGAGCCTCTGGCAGCGCCGTCAGGGCCTTATCCTTAACAACGCCATAACCCTGGCCTTTGATTTTGTCGTTGGCTTTACCCGCTCGGGTATTAAAAATTTTCAAACCTGTATCTGGATCTATTCGGACTGACATATTGTTACTCTCGCTATAAAGGGTGATAAGTGAATGAGTTTATTCCGTGTTTTATTTGCGGCTGCGCCAGCTCTTAAAAAAGCGGCTGCAGCATTTTTTAACAGAGGCATTACCAACCCATATCGACTGGCCAGCCTTCTCTCAGGAATACTTCAAGTATATTTTAAACGCTAAAGCATAAATTATTTCTGCGGCTTTGGAAATGTGAGACTGCATTTAGCGGCTCAGGCCTTACTGTTGCCGAGGAAGTTATCGAGGTGTTCCACGCCCGAAAGAACTGCCAAACGCCCCAGTTGTTCGCTGATGCTGGAGATCAAACGAATGGTGGCGGGGTTAACGGTCTAGGGTAGCTGATAGGCATTGCATCTAGACCTGCCTCTCTTGGACCTGGCCCTGCCTCTCTCGTGACTCTCTCGTGACTATCTTCTGGCAAGCAGTCAATTATTTTGAGGTAACTTATTGATCAGGTTGCGGGCGACCTCCTCGACCACCAGTTGAAATGTCACCGGTCTTTCGGTGGATGTATCGCGAGAATAATTCAGTTCTTCGGTGCCTTCCCAGACAATAGCCCCGTTCTCACTATTCCAGATTTGCAGGAACATGCGAATATTCGCTTCTTTGGTCTGTACCAGGCGCAGACCCAAAACGCCAAAGCGTCCTTTAGAGCTCTGGCTAAAACCAGAGAGTTTCAATTGAGCCAGGTAGCGAACCCCCGACACCTCCCCTGTCTTCTGTAGCGAGCGCTGTTTGAAGATACCCGTATCCCGGTAATCGATATACATCTGCTTGTATTCATCCGAAAAATCAGCCTTGTTAACCGCACTGAGTATTTCGGGAAGGCCAACCACTCTAATCTGCGGTCGTTTTTCCTCCATGATGCGGGCAAAGATGAAGGCCAGACTCTGTATATCCTGTTCTTGCCCAGTGACGGTCGAAGGCGTAATAAAACCCAGGCCATGGGTTTCGAGATCGCCCACTGACAATGCGATGTTGTCGAATTTGACCGATGTATGAATCTGGTTTCTGCTGCAACCTGTGTTCACCGCCAGAAGCAAAGTGAGTAAGCTGATGATCGACAAATAACGGCAGCTGGACTCAAGTTTAGTTTGCAGCAAGGTACTCTCCTTTATGTGTATCCGGGCGAGTCAACATACTTGCCCAGTTTAGCGCGTAAAACAACACTGCAAAAAAGGTCGAGGCTTGCATTTTGCGATTCTAAAAATCCTCTTACAGTCGCCCGCCTTCGCCCGTTCTGACCATCTATCCATTGTTGATTTAAACACTCCAGCTTTGGCTCAATGCTTCTGCTTGTTTCAGGCACAAGTTAATCGCCTCATTGGCACCATCTGGCGGGTATTTCCACTTACGCAAAGCACGCCTAACCAGGTTACGCAATTTTGCTCTTACGCTATCACGTACTTGCCAATCCACCGTGGTACTTTTTCGCAACTGCTCCGTTACATACCTGGCCAGTTCACGTAAGTTATTATCGCCGAGCTCTTTAACGGCTGATTCGTTTTGAATAAGTGCTCTATAGAAGGCTATTTC
>CALLDA010000066.1 GCA_937998635.1 uncultured Pseudomonadales bacterium | reverse complement strand
CTTCAGCTAAGAGGCCAACCAGGTAATAGCCTTCGATAAACTCACCATGCTCATCAAAGAAAAAGCAGCGATCAAAATCACCATCCCAGGCAATACCCAGATCAGCTTGCGCATCGCGTACTGCCTCGGCAGTAGCGACACGATTTTCTTCAAGCAAGGGATTCGGTACACCGTTGGGGAAATGGCCATCCGCCTGGTGATGTAATTTGACAAAGGTAAACGGCAAAGCAGGTTCTAACAAATCAACAATTGATCCCGCGCCACCATTACCGGCGTTAACCACGACTTTCAGTGGCTGCAATACATCTGTCGCGATATAAGTCTGTAAGTGTTCGATATAAGCGCTTTTATCTTCATCCCGACTCACCGAACCTCGGCTCACAGATTCAGCAAATTCACCGCTCTCTGCGAGAGCTTTGATGTTCGGCAAACCATCATCGCCACTAATCGGTCGAGACTGCTCACGGACAAACTTCATGCCGTTATAGTCCATGGGATTATGGCTAGCAGTGACGACCAGCCCACCGTCAAAATTGCCGTGGGACGTGGCGAAATAAATTTCCTCGGTGCCACATTGACCGATATGGGTGACATCGCAACCAGCATCCCTAATGCCCTCTATGGCGGCATCGCAAATCGCCGGGCTGGTTAAGCGAATATCATGGCCGACGACGATTGTTTTAGCCTTTATATATTGAGCAAAGGCGCGACCAATGCGATAGGCAATGGCCTCATTGAGTTGATCCGGCACCCGACCACGAACATCGTAAGCCTTAAAACACGTGTACTTTTCTGGCAAAAGTAAGTCAGACATTAGCGACTCTCATCCTTGAGGTAAATATTCTCATAAACATAGTTGGTAGCTTCAACGTAGCCATCGACACTGCCGCAATCAAAACGCCGTCCTTTAAACTTATAGGCCAGTACTTTACTGGTTTTAGCCAGGGTCAACAGGGCATCGGTGAGCTGAACCTCACCGTTTTTGCCCGGTGGTGTATGACGTAGTATTTCAAAAATGTACGGAGTGAGCACGTAACGTCCAATAATCGCCAGGTTGCTAGGCGCATCGGCGGGCTCGGGTTTTTCCACCATGTCGGTGACAGTGAACAACCCAGGCTCTTCCTCAATTCCGGCAATAACACCAAATTTGGATATATCTACTTCATCCACCTCCTGAATCGCAACAACCGAACAGTTGCTGCGCCGATAGATTTCTACCAGCTGCGCCATCACACCCTGATCTTCTGTAATACAGAGATCGTCGGCCAATACCACGCCAAAAGGTTCATTACCCACCAGTAGTTCACCGGTAAGAATTGCGTGCCCCAAACCCTTCATTTCTGACTGACGGGTAGTCGAGAATTTTGCCTGGGCAATCACCTTACGAATACTGGACAAATATTTTTCCTTGTCAGTACCCGCTATCTGATGCTCCAGCTCAAAACTGGTATCAAAAAAATCATTGATGGCACGCTTGCCGCGCCCGGTTACCAGGCAAATTTCATTGAGACCACCATCCAGGGCCTCTTCGACCCCATATTGCACGAGAGGTTTATTAACTACAGGTAACATTTCCTTAGGCATAGACTTAGTCGCAGGCAAAAACCGTGTGCCATAGCCAGCCACCGGGAATAAACACTTTTTGATCATTCATCATTTCCTTTTATGGTCGTCGGTCGACTTGAAAAACAGGATAACTATCCAACCCTTAAATCGCCGCTATGTTATCTGCTTATCAGGCGCAACACAGCCTCTGTCCCAAAGACAGCCACCATCGAATTGACCAAGTTATCCCAAATTCACACCTACAGCGCTGGAATCTGGACTTATCCAGGATTTGGACTTCTATGGTCAGTAAGCTAAAATGGCGCGTCTTTTTTTCGACCCATTTGCGATGAGTCTTATCCAGGTCGCATTCGATACATCATCCAGCTAGAGGTTCATTTGACCGACTCAAACGCCCACCAACGTAATAGCTTTGATTACGATGATCTGATTGCCTGCGCTGAAGGGCGCTTGTTTAACGAAAACAGTGCGCAGTTGCCAGCACCGAATATGTTGATGATCGACCGTATTACCCATATCAGCGACGAAGGCGGCGCTAATGGTAAAGGTGAAATTATCGCTGAGATGGATATCAAACCCGATCAATGGTTTTTTGGCTGCCACTTTCCAGGCGACCCGGTGATGCCTGGCTGCCTGGGCCTGGACGCCCTCTGGCAATTAACTGGTTTCTTCCTGACCTGGAAAGGCAATAACGGCCACGGTAGAGCCCTTGGTTCTGGCGAAGTCAAGTTCTTCGGCCAGGTGCTGCCAAGCGCGAAAAAGCTAACCTACAAGCTGGATATTACTCGCGTTATTGAGCGTAAGCTGGTCATGGCCATCGCCGATGGCGCTGTTTATGTGGATGACCGTGAAATATACACCGCTAAAGGTTTACGCGTCGGCCTGTTCCAGTCGACTGACAATTTCTAATGAGATTCAGTACAATTCTAACGCTGTCTGGAAGCGAATCATCAAACACAAAACGAGGTCGATATGAGACGTGCAGTAATTACTGGTATGGGCGTAGTTTCTTGCCTGGGAAATGACACAGCCAGTGTACTAGACTCACTCCGCAATGGTCGTTCCGGTGTCAGTGTTAATGAGGCGTACCGAGAAGCCGGCATGAAAAGCCAGATTGGTGGCCAGATTGACCTCGATTTTAAAGATCTGATTGATCGTAAACACCTGCGTTTTATGAGTGTCGCGGCGGCCTATGGCTATGTCGCCATGCAACAGGCTATCGACGATAGCGCCCTGACCCAGGCCGACATCAGTAATCCTCGAACCGGAATTATCATGGGTTCAGGCGGGATTTCCGGCGAAAAATTTGTCGAATCCATAGACACCTGTCGCAATAAGGGCGTGCGTCGCATGGGACCTTATCGCGTCACTCAAATTATGAGCAGCACCGTCGCCGCCTGCCTCGCTACACCTTTTCAAATCAAAGGTCTGAATATCTGCATATCTTCTGCCTGCGCCACCAGTGCCCACTGCATCGGCTCAGCCGTCGAGCAGATACAATTAGGAAAGCAGGATATTCTTTTCGCCGGTGGCGCAGAAGAGGAGCACTGGTCAATGGCCAGTATGTTTGATGCTATGGGTGCCCTCTCAACAAAATATAACGACACCCCTGAACAAGCCTCGCGCCCTTACGACGTGGACCGCGACGGCTTTGTTATGTCCTGCGGTGGCGGCTGCTTTGTGGTGGAGGAACTGGAGCATGCATTGGCTCGTGGTGCCAAAATCTATGCCGAGATTGTCGGCTATGGCGCCACCTCAGACGGCTACGACATGGTCGCCCCTTCGGGCGAAGGCGCTATGCGTTGCATGCAACAGGCAATGGCCACGGTCGAAGGTGATATCGACTACATCAACACCCATGGCACCAGCACACCGGTTGGTGATATCGCCGAAATAGGTGCTATTCGCGGTGTCTTTGGCGACAAAGCTCCGCCCATCGGTTCAACCAAATCCCTGTCCGGACACTCTCTCGGCGCCGCTGGCGTTCACGAAGCCATCTACAGCATGCTGATGATGGAAAACGATTTTATTGCCGAATCAATCAATATCGACAACCTCGACCCCGAAGTCGCCGGCATGCCGATTGCGACCAAACGAATAGACGATGTGAAACTTGAGCGGGTGATGTCTAACAGCTTTGGTTTTGGTGGCACTAACGCCACGCTGGTGCTACAGAAATATCATCAGTAAAACCATTGCCTATGAGTCACCTACCCCAGGGCGTAAAAACCACAGGGAAGACAGCGCCTATAGGCAAATTCTAGAAGCCAGAATGACGGTCTGAAACCAAATCTCGTCCCAGACTCGAAGGAGAGCCCTGAATATCAAACCCTAGATATACTGCTTTTCGACCAGATAATTAATCAATTGCTCTGTGCAGGCCTGGATATCATTTACACCTGTATCGATTACTAACTCTGGATTTACCGGTGCCTCGTAGGCTGAATCTATCCCGGTAAAAAAAGGAATTTCCCCGGCCCGTGCTTTTTTGTATAGCCCTTTTGGATCCCTTTCTTCACAGACCTCAAGCGAAGTCGACATATGGACTTCGATAAACTCGTCATCCTCTACTACGTCTCTTGCCAGTTGGCGCTCGGTGCGAAACGGCGAGATAAACGCCGTCATCACGATCAAACCGGCATCAACAAAAAGTTTAGCCGCCTCGCCAATACGTCGAATATTCTCAACGCGATCCTCATCGGCAAAACCCAGATCACCGTTAAGGCCCTGCCGGACATTATCGCCGTCGAGCAGATAACAATGATGACCCCGCTCAAAGAGCGCTCTTTCCAGAGTATTAGCAATGGTTGATTTACCCGAACCACTCAGCCCCGTGAACCAGATTACGCAGGGCTTTTGGCCTTTTTTATCTGATCTTTCTTGTTTACTTACGACAGAATCGTGCCAGGTTAAATTTGTATTCAAAACAACTCCAAGGAATATTTATATTGCGGGTTAAGCAACGTGAAGAGCCTCTGCTTGGTACGGGATATAGGTCAGAGACTATTGAAAATCGATCAATCTTAAAAAGGTATATCGTCATCAAAGTTATCAAAACCACCGGGCTGAGCCGCCGCCGGTGACTCAGCGCCGCCTGTAGCAACGGCTCTCGGAGCCTGCTGAGGCGCCGATTGCTGATCAGGAGCATAATCACCACCAGCCCCGCCGCCGCGACTATCCAGCATCTGCATTTCGTTGGCGACTATCTCTGTGGTATAGCGATCAGCGCCGGTATTTTTATCCTGCCATTTGCGCGTCCGCAACGAACCTTCGATGTAAACCTTGCTGCCTTTACGTAAATATTCACCGGCGATCTCAGCCAGGCGGTTAAAAAATACAATACGGTGCCATTCAGTACGTTCCTGTTGCTGGCCACTCTGTTTGTCTTTCCAGGTCTCACTGGTGGCAACCGTAATATTGGTCACCGCGCCGCCGGAGGGCATGTACCGGGTTTCGGGATCCTGCCCCAGATTACCGACTAAAATTACTTTGTTAATACCTCGACTGGCCATATAAGCCTCCTGTCTTTGACTATCACCCTAACAGCATAAGTCATGCTGGTTTAAATAAGTGATGTTGGTTTGAGCTTCATTTCGCATCAGTCAAACACCGACGCTAATGTGGGGAGTGTAACGCGTTGCACACCTCTAAATCTATCGCGCCAATTTATCTGACCGAGACACGAACATTGCCTGGTGAGACGCCACCAGGGAGCCATCACTAGGGCAACGGCAAAAGCAAGGCCAATAAATACTGCCACCAGTCGCCGCCATCGCTCGAGTGCGATTTTGCTCACGGGTAAGATCGGTCAGCAGCGCTATGAGAGCACGAACTTCGGCGGCGTTTAACATTGATGGTCTGTTAAAACACAGTCGCCATTATACGCGATCAATTTAGTAATCCTATGTCATAAAAAGGCGCACGTTGAATCAATATCAACATAAATCCTGCAAAAATTGAATCAGGTCAAACCTTAATAATCTATAAGCTGACCAAGTGCGTTATACTAATCGAGGAAAAAATTAGACCGCAAACAGCACGTTAATAGCTGCAGATTGCTACAGTAGGTATGCAAGTATTGGAAGACATAACAAAAAGCTGCAAGGAAACGTCAGGCGGTGAATATTTAACTGTTGGTAAGGATAGGGTTTCTGATAATTTGCAGGCGTCAAAACGTTTAGCACAAAATAGTTCTGAACCTTGCGTCGCCGTACTGCTTTGTACCAAAGATGGCGACCGCTTCCTGGATGAACAAATTAAATCGATCCGCACTCAGGATCACCAGAATATCCGTCTTTTCGCATCAGACGACGGCTCAACAGATAACACCAGAAATATCCTGAATACACACCGTTCATCATGGGGTGAACGGTCTTTTGCAATCAAATCCGGTCCCCAGCAAGGGTATGCGGCAAATTTTCTGTCTTTAGTCTGCTGTCATGAGATCGAAGCTGACTATTACGCCTTTGCCGACCAGGACGATATATGGGAAGCAGACAAACTATCGCGAGCAATATCAAAACTTAAGACCGTACCCAGCGAGACGCCCGCGCTATATTGTTCACGCACGAGGTTGGTAGAAAAAAATGGTGCTGAGATTGGCTACACTCCGCTTTACCGAAGGTCACCCAGTTTCGCCAACTCACTGGTACAAAGCCTTAGCAGTGGCAACACCATGGTCTTCAATCAAGCCGCTCGTGATATTTTGTGCCAGGCAGGACAGGTGTCTATAGTCAGCCACGACTGGTGGGCCTACAGCCTCATTACAGGAGTAGGCGGAACAGTTATGTATGACCCCTGCCCAGGCGTCAGATATCGACAACATGACCGTAATGTGCTCGGTGCGAGTCCGGGCTGGCGCGCCACCTGGCTACGTATTAGTCTTATTCTGGAAGGCCGTTTTCAAAATTGGAACACTATCAATATAAGCGCTCTGCAACAGACTCGAGAACTCTTAACGCCAGAAAACAAGGGGATTCTAGACACATACACCACCGCCCGAAGCCGTTGGCTGCTACCTCGAGTATTAGGGGTTTGGCGCTCCGGGGTTTATCGTCAAACTTTGATAGGTGGCTTTGGGCTTCTCGCCGCTACCTTACTGAACAAAATTTAAAAGCAAGGTTAACGAATGACCATACTGGTAACTGGCGGCGCGGGCTTTATTGGCTCAAATTATATTATTGACTGGCTCAATGGCTCAGATGAAACCGTCATCAACCTGGATAAACTGACTTACGCCGGTAATTTAGACAACCTTGCGCTGATTCGCGACCATGACAAATATGTTTTTGTCAGAGGTGATATTGGCGACAAGGCGCTGTTAGCTAGCTTACTTACCCAGTATTCGCCTCGAATAATACTAAATTTTGCCGCAGAATCTCATGTTGATCGTTCAATTAGCG